>CAYPIT010000116.1:0-7051 GCA_964410825.1 uncultured Nitrospiraceae bacterium | reverse complement strand
GCGATTCAGAACCAAACTTTTCCGCAAGTTCTCTCAAAAGCATTTGAGCATTAATCGACAGGGAGTTCAATGGGTTCTTTATTTCGTGGGTTACACCTGCCGCAATCTGTCCCACAGCAGCTATCTTTTCCGTTCTTATCAAGGCCATCTGAGTGCTTTGCAATTGTTCGTTGGCCTGCTGCAGTTCCTGGGTTCTCTCTTTGACCTTTTTCTCAAGTTCCTCGTTAAATTTCCTGAGAACTTCATCATTTTCCTGGAGTTTCTCAGCCATTTTATTAAATGACTGATAAAGCTGACCAATTTCTGTCTTAGACTCTGTATGAACACGCTTATTAAAGGTACCATTCGCAAACTCCACAGTTGCAACAGCCAGGTCTTTAACAGGATTTACGACTTTTTTCAGAAGAATTTTGTGCCCCCCATAAATTGCCAATCCACCAATCGTTATAAACACCAGATAAATAAATAAAATAACCCACATGTTGAACAATGACTCGTTTATAAGTTTATTTATCTTTTCTTTGTGAATTTTGTTAATCGTGTCTGCCGTATCCTCAAGTTCATAGGCGAATTCTTCCAGGTCTATAAGCTTGTCTCTTTCAAATTTACCGGTTTCAATAAATTCCTCAAAGATGTCTTTTACAATTCTGAGCCCTTTCACATCTTCAAGCATAGTATCCAGATACTTTATTTCCAGATTTTTCCCTTCTTTCAGTTCCTTAACTTCCTCGGCCCTGTATCCTTCCACGTCATTCATCAGCGCAGTAATAGTATGGATAGATTCATCAGAGTAGAGTTCATCAGGCTCTATGAGAAAATGATGCATAGAAAGTACTAAACGGTACGCATCCGCGTGGATCTGGTCAATTGTAATAATATCCTCGCTTAATTCTTCGATTCTGTATGCGTTATGTAAAATATTCTTTGTGAAAAAAATGCTTACCCCGCCCACCAGGATTACGATTGTAAACGCAACAGCGTTTGCAATTGTTATACTTCTACCGAGTTTTTTGAGCATTTTGTATTATATAAGATTTTCTATTCTATTTTCATGACACAATAATAAATTGTATTGCGTCAGATTAAATGATATACGGCGGGTATATTTCTGAACTACTACCTGCATTGTTACACTATTAAAAGAAATATCAACAGATGTATAATATTAACCATTATACGGATTATTATCCAGCCAACTCGAAGGGAATTCCATTATGAACGTAGAGCCATTTCCTGATTCGCTATCAATAAGCAGGTTGCCAAGATGTTCAGATACTATCTGTTTAACCAGCGGGAGACCCATTCCAAACCTGCGCTCTTTAGTACTGAAAAATGGTCTAAAAACATGCTCAACATCTTCTTCCGGGATTCCGTACCCGGAATCCGAAACAGATAGAACAACTTTGTCTCCATCTTTGAATGTTTTGACCGTTATCCTGCCACCCTCTGATGTAGCTTCGACCGCATTTTTCATAAGATGAAAAACCGCTACTCTCATAAGATCCCTATGCATTTTCATTCTTAAAGATCCATTTGAAAAAGTCACTTTCATTTCTACGCCTTTATATTTAGCTTCTTTATGAATAACAGAAACAACCTTTTCAACTATCCTGTTAAGATCTTCATATTTAAACTTGTATTGTCTTTCGTTAAGAAGTGTCTCGAAATCCTTTACGATCTTATCCAGCTTTTCAGCCCCTTCCATTATGTTTTCCAGACCTTCCTTCATATTGCGGGATATATTATTTTTGCTGAGCATTCTTTTGCATCTGCCTCCAATCATGGCAGCAGGATTGCGAATCCGGTCAGCCACCGTCAATGCCATAAGACTCATTGTCCTTTCAACTCCTATGGTCTCCAGTTCCTGGTTCATTTCTGTTAAATCTGCATTTATGGCCTCGATCTCCTTCATTAGCCCTTCACGCTCTTCCTCGGCTTTTTTTCTATCTGTAATATCTCTTTGAACAGATACCCAGTGATGAAACGATCCGTTTTTGTCGGCCAATGGCACAATATTACACTCTACCCAGAACTCCGAACCGTCTTTGCGATAATTAACGAGTTCAACTCTGACAGGTCTGAACTGTTCAAGCGCTACACGTATTTTGTCTAATGCAATAAGGCTCGTTTTGGGACCTCTCAACATTCGCAAGGTCTTTTTTGTAGCTTCATGAAAAGTATATCCGGTCATTTTCGTAAATGCTCCATTTACATACAAGATTCTCCTTCCTCTCATCTTGCCCGGTTCAGCTTCCAGTATTATGATGGCATCATTAGCATTTGCAACAGCTGAATCAAGCAGCCGAAGTTTATCTTCTGATTTTTTGCGCTTGATCGCATTTTCTATGGTTAACGGAAGGACCTTAAGATAATTAGATTCTGGATCTCTCACAATATAATCGTAAGCACCGGCCTTCATGGCCTTTACCGCAACCTCCTCATTACCGCTGCCTGTCACAACAATGACCGGTGTGTCGGTCAGCAACTCAAAAATATCAAACACCGTTCCGTCACCCAACAAATAATCAGTAATCACTACATCAAATTTTTCAGAGTCTAAAATCTTTCTGGCTTTTGAGACAGAACCTGCAACTTTATAATCACAGACAACGCTCTCCTCCTTAACAAGAGGCTGTAAGGCCATCTGAGTTACACTGTCATCTTCAATCAGTAAAACTCTGTATACCTGAGATGCTGTTTTGCTCATTTTATTTATGGACTTCCCCTGTTTCTTCATAAATAGCCTGATATTTATATAGCCTTATCTAATAATCTCATAAAATCCATATTACATCAACCATATATTCTATCTCTAATTATTTGTCGTTCATAATTTACCAAACCTTTAATGGCCTCTCCGGTTGATGCGATTGATTTAATGATTTACAATGTATATATGATTATGCTCACATCAGTGTTAAAACGGTTAATTTTCCTTATCCTTATTATTCTCATAACTTCATGTGCGGTCAATCCGGTTACAGGTGAAAGCGAGTTAATGCTCGTAAGTGAAAATCAGGAATTACAGATTGGTAAAGATGTTGCTCCTTCTGCCAACTGGGAATTCGGAGGACATTATCGTGAAGCTTCCCTGGAATCTTACCTGGGAAATATTGTTATGCGTCTGTGGGCTGTATCTGAAAGACCTCACCTCCCGGTCAAATTTTTTATTCAAAACTCTTCCATCCCTAACGCATTTGCCCTTCCCGGTTATGTTGCTATTACAAGAGGACTGTTAAGTGATATCGAAAATGAAGCGCAATTTTCGGCTGTTATGGGACATGAAATTGGTCATGTAATGGCCCGCCACACTGCACAAAGGTTATCTCGCGCTACGCTGCAGCAATTAGGGCTGGCGATCGGTGCATCTGCACTTGAAGGTAAAGGCGGAAGTGATGCTCTTCTGACCGTCGGAGCTTTGGGAAGCAGTCTTTTGCTTCTGAGTTATGACCGCAACCAGGAACTTCAGGCTGACAGGCTCGGAGTAAGATATATGTCTGCCATAGGTTATGATCCTTATGAAGCACTGTCTGCACATGAGATTTTAGGAAAGTCTGTAGATGATTATATGAAAAGGCTCGGCAAGTCCCCAATTGATGACACTTTTGTTTCCGGTCTTCTTTCAACTCATCCAAGGAAGGATGTCCGGCTCAGTGAGATTCAGGCTATGATAAATGCCCTCCCGTCCCACCAGAAAAAAGGCACCGGCAAATCCAGCAAAACTTTCCGGATCAAGACCGAGAAAATTAGAGAAATTAATAAGCTATACCACCTGTATGATAAAGCAGAACTGAATTACGGGCAGAAGAAATACCTAAAAGCTGAAGAACTCATAAAAGAGGCCATAAACCTCAACAGTTCACAGTCACCTTTTCACAGTCTGCTTGGGTTCATAAAGTTACAGCAAAAAAATTATGCTGAAGCAGAAAAAGCTTTTAATAGATCTTTGTCTATTGATCAAGATTATCAGCCTTCAATATATGGCTTTGGGATTCTGCGTCTCTTTGAAGAAAAATACGATCGTGCAATCAAGGCTTTCAGGGATAGTCTCAATTTATATCCTAACCATGCCGGATCATATTTCGGCATCGGGAAAAGTTATTTCAAGATAGAGTTATATTCCAAGGCAATTCCTTATCTTGAAAAGTTTTCAAAGGCAGCTCAGCAGCACCCAGAGGTTCACGGATTGCTTGGAATATGTTTTGACAGGAAAAAAGAAATCAGACCGGCTGTTAGAGAATACACTTATCAACTACAGGTTGCTCCCGATACTGAACTTGGAAAATACGCAAAACGTAGATTAGCGATTCTTGTACCGTTATTAAAACAGCAATAACTACTCTTTAACACTATCTGTGTATCTTGACGTAGATTTCTTCTGCTATTAGATTGTCAACAGCCAGAGTTGTTTCATCTATTTCGAGAATAAACGAAGGCCTTTTCTGTTTTAGTTTTATTATACTGCCAGGAATGATCCCCATCGATGCAAGACGCTCAAGTCTTGAACTTTCGGAAGGCCTGATAAAAACTATTCTTCCCCTGGAGCCGACTTCTAATCCCTTAAGCTGCATAACAAGCGGTTTGAATTCAGATATATATTTGGAGCAGCAACCGCCCCGAGGAATTGGCTTGCCATGTGGACACGTCGGCGGATGACCTAAAAAAGAACAAACACTATCCGTAACAGACGGGGAAAGGAAATGCTCTATCTCACATGCAGTCTCCTCGCTCTCTTTCATCCCCACTTCAAGGACATCATGAAAAAGCCTCTCGGCAAGACGGTGCCTGCGTGTTAAATCCCTTGCCCTTACTTCACCTTTCTCTGTAAGCTTAATCTTATCGCCTGACAGGGATACAAAGTCCGCCTTCTCCATTTTCCTGACAACGTCAGAAGTATCATCCTCCGCAACCATATTTATCATGTCCTCATATTTATTTCGGCCTTTTTCTCTCATAGACCATATACATTCAAGTATTTCATCCCTTAATTTCTTATCCATTTTCTCTGATCACCCCCAAACTCCATTTATGACATTATTACAATTATAACAACTACTGTTTTTAATTTTGTTCTCTGCAATCTCATAGCCTAACCGTCTGATAAGTACTTCCCCACATTTTGGACAATATGTGTCTTCCCTGCCCTCTCCCGGGACATTGCCCTCATAAACATATTGAAGTCCGCTATGAAGTCCTTTATCTCTTGCCCACCTTAGTGTATTTAGTGGAGATCGGGGTTGATCCTGTAATTGAAATGTAGGATAAAACTGGGTAACATGCCAGGGGATTCCGGCATCAACAGATTTAATAAACTCAATTATATCATTAATGATTTCCTCTGAATCATTATATGAAGGAATAATGAGCGTTGTCACTTCAACCCATATCCCGAGTTCTTTCATTAATTTAATTGTTTCCAGAACAGGTTTTAGCCGGGCACCGCATATCATTTTATAAAAATCATCGGTTCCCTTCAAATCTATATTATTGCCGTCAAGAAAAGGAGCTATCACCCTGGTTGCCTCTGGACTTGTATATCCATTGCTTACAAATACATTTTTAATCCCCCTTTTATGTGCAAGCTTTGCGCAGTCATAAGCAAATTCAAAAAAAATCGTAGGTTCAGTATATGTATAGGAGATACTTTTACAACCGGCCTTTTCAGCTGCATCTACTATCTGATCTGGGGTTATACTCTCTCCTGGGATATCTTCATGAATCCCGGGATATTGTGCTATATCATGATTCTGACAATGTCTACATTTAAAATTACATCCTACAGTAGCTATCGAAAATGATCTTGATGATGGATAGAAATGGAACAGGGGTTTTTTTTCGATGGGATCAATATTCGTAGATATAATCTTTCCATAAACAAGGCTGTAAAGAGTTCCATTTTTATTTTCTCTGACACCGCATAAGCCTCTTCGGTTATTTGCGATAATGCAGTAATGCGCGCAAAGATAACACCTTACTTTATATTTCTCGAGCTGCTCATAAAACATTGATTCTTTCATTAACTCATTATATCACAACAAATAGTCAGTGCGATTTCAAATATGCTCATCGATTAAACCTAACGAACTATCCCGCAGTCGCCTGCCGCGAGAATAGTTTATTTAATTTTAATTTGTTCATTATTTGTCAACAATAGTATCTTTTTCAGCAACATTTACATTGTTTACAAAAAGTATTTTTATGTTTCTTTTTTGTATTTTTTTCTTGACAAGATAAATTTATTTGTATAAATTATAAATAGTATATGTTAGAGAAACTATTTACATCGGGAATCAGGGCTGATATTATGTCACTGTTATTCAACAACCCTGAGGAAAAATTTTACGTCAGAGAGATCGCCCGCCTAATCAGCAAAAACCCATCCGGAGCAAAAAGAGAACTCGACAAACTGAAAAAAATGGATCTCGTAATAACCGAGAAAGAAGGGAACCTGAGATATTTTAAAGTCAACAAAAATTCACCTCTTTTTCCGGAATTAAAGGGACTTATCGCAAAGTCTTTAGGTCTGCCAGGTGCGCTGAAATCAGTCTTAAAAGCCTCTGAAGCTAAAACCGCTTTTATTTATGGTCCATATATAAACAACAGTCGTCTCCCCTCTTTGAAATTATTTGTTGTAAGCGATTCAAATCATATCAGAAAAACCCTGGATGATATTGAAAACAGATTTGGCAGAGAGATACATGTGACTTTAATGAATCTCTCAGAATATAAAGCTAAAAAACGAAGCGGAGAACGCCAATTAAAAAAGCTGTTGAATTCAAAAAAAATATTACTACTGGGCAGACTGTAAAAAAACTCCCGCCTGGGAGAAAGAAAGGGGGTGAATAAGAGAATGGCCGCCAAAAAGAAAGCCGCTGCAAAAAAGAAGAAAAAAGTAGCCAAGAAGAAGACCGCGAAGAAGAAAGCTGCTAAGAAAAAAACGAAGAAAAAAGTAGCCAAGAAGAAGACCGCGAAGAAGAAAGCTGCTAAGAAAAAAACGAAGAAAAAAGTAGCCAAGAAGAAGACCGCGAAGAAGAAAGCTGCTAAGAAAAAA
>CAYPIT010000115.1:0-7076 GCA_964410825.1 uncultured Nitrospiraceae bacterium | reverse complement strand
TTTGAAAATACTGGATTCCCCGATCAAGTCATGGAATGACAGAATATACAAGTCATAGTTTATGGACAAACACTAATTAATATCTATGGAAAAGATTGCAAGATACATTATTCACAATAATAAAGCACTTGACCTGGAACTGCTCACTGCTATAATAAATGCGGTGAAATATATATGCTGATTAAAAAGGTCTTAATACTTCTTCCTGTAATCATATTTTTCATACTGTTACAATCTTTTTTCTGGGTTCCTACCTATGATGAACAGGTAAAAGGTAATCCTTACAGGCTTGGGGAGTTTATTACCGCATCAATCGGGGATGCACGGATATTAAATCCGATACTTAATGCGGATAGTGCGAGCAGTGCTATAGTTGAACAGGTATTTGACGGTCTTATTGACAGGGATGAGAACCTCAGGTTTCGTGGGCGTCTGGCTGAAAAGTGGGATATATACGAAGAAGCATACTTTTATATAAATCCAGATGCCACAATAAATGGCAAACAAATATCAGAACCAGAGGTAATTAAAGATCTAATACTCTCTTTAAAAGAAAAGATTAATCATTCAGATTCCTTATTAACAGCTACCTCAAGAAACATAAAAAATATAGATATTATCTTTCCCACAATCAGGACAAAAGATATTCAGGTTCCTGGTCCGGACAATAATAAAGACGGTTTCCCAGACCCATTAGATATAAGGGTCAGGTTTGACCCACCTCCAAGATTAAAATTAACGTTGAATAATGTAGACCAGGATCTTTTTAAAAACCTGGAGCATCTTCTTGGTAAAGGCTATTTTGATACATTCCCTTCTGAGAAGTATGTTGAAATACTCTCCCAGGGGCATGAAGATAAGATTTCTGTTATTGCATCGGAGATAGTCCCTGCCACTGAACATAATCCTGTAATTATTTTTTATCTCAGAAAGGGGGTTAAATTTCATGATCGAAAGGAATTTGATTCAGCTGATGTGGAATTCACCTATCAGGCAATTATGGATAAACATAATCTGTCCCCCCGCATCTCCGATTTTGAACCGGTTAAAAAATTAGAAGTATTAGACAAACACACGGTAAAGATAGTCTATAAGAGGTTATATTCGCCTGCTTTTTCTACCTGGGGAATGGGGATGCTCCCTGAACATCTGTTAAATGAAAAGGCATTGAAAATAGAAGCTGAATCAAGAGGGAAAGCATCAGATACATTTAACCTGAGAGACAGTCATTTTAATAGGGCGCCTGTCGGCACAGGCCCGTTTGTATTCAGGGAATGGAAATCTGACCAGTTTATAGCGCTCGACAGAAATGAAGAGTACTGGGAAGGGCCCCCGAATTATAAAAATTATACATATAGGATAGTGCCTGACCTGCTCACTCAGGAAATGGAATTCTATGGAGGGGCTATAGATAATTATGGTGTACAGCCTCATCAGGTAGCGCGTCTCAAGAATGATCCGGAGTATCAGAACTTTTCGGGGCTCTCATTTGGTTATTCATATATAGGCTACAATATGCGCCGGGAATTATTTAAGGATAAAAGGGTAAGAAAGGCTTTGGGAATGGCGATCGATACTGACAAGATCATACGTTATGTAATGTATGAACAGGCAGAGAGGATAACAGGTCCCTTTATTAAGCAGACAGATTATTATGATAAGGATATACAGCCGTTACCTTACGACCCCGAAGGTGCTATAAGACTTTTAAACGATGCTGGCTGGAAGAAAAATAAAGACGGGTGGCTCGAAAAAGATGGAAAAACATTTGCTTTTACCCTGATCACCAATAGCGGCAATGATATAAGAAAAAGCATTCTGGCGATCGCACAGGATGCATGGAAACAGATCGGTATAGATGTAAAAACCGATATTGTCGAATGGACTGTTTTTTTAGGCAACCATGTAAATACAGGTAATTTTGACGCGCTTATATTAGGCTGGTCCATGGGCATTGACCCTGATCTGTATCAGATATGGCATTCAAGCCAGACCAACCCTAACCAGCTTAACTTTGTAGGATTCAAAAACCTGAAAGCCGACGATCTAATCGTCAAGATCAGACAGGAGTATAACTACGATAAACAGGTTGGATATTGCCGCCAACTTCACAGAATAATAGCTGATGAACAGCCATATACATTTTTATATGTCGGAAAGTGGACAGCTGTGCTGGATAAAAAGATAGTGATCACGGAGCATTTGAATACAGGAGAAGAGAGGATCAAAAAAATAACACCTACCAAAACCGGCAACTATACATTTTACTTTAATAAATGGATTAAACTTGCGAATAATCCAGTGTTTGAAATGGAGTGATTAACATATGTTTTCTTTTACCATAAGAAGCTTTTTTCAAAAACTGGTTACATTATTATTTATCTCTATCATCTCTTTTCTGGTAGTCTATTTAGCACCGGGTAAACCAAGCCAGATAGATCCATTAAACCCCAAATTTACACCGGAAGACCTTGTCAGATTTCAGAAAGAGTTCAACCTGGATAAGCCCCTGCATATTCAGTACTATCTTTATTACAAAAACCTTTTTACCGGGCAGCTAACGTCATGGAAAGACAATCAACCGGTGCTGGAAAAAATAATTGAGAGATTCCTTAATAGCCTATGGCTGTTTATTGTAGGGACGATAATAACATGGTGTCTATCATTTCCTGTTGGGATAGGTGCTGCTATACAGCGGGGGTCTTTTTTTGACCGCTTTTCGACATTTCTGGCCTATGTGCTGATCTCTATTCCAAGTTTTTTCTTTGCCTATATTCTTATCATCTTTGTAGTGCAGACATTTAATATTCCTGTAATCGGAATGCAGACCTTTGGAATGACAAATGCGGATAATACCTATCAGGTAATGGACAGGATATGGCACATGGTGCTTCCTTCTGTTTTAGGTGCGCTTGGTGGCATAGCGTTGCTGTCAAGATATGTCAGGGCACAGATGCTTGAGGTAATCCATCAGGATTACATGAGGACGGCAAGGGCAAAAGGACTGTCCGGTGACAAAGTATATTACAAACATGGATTTCGAAATGCACTTCTCCCCTTTGTGACGATGTTCGGATTAATATTGCCGGGACTGATTGGAGGGTCGGTTATCATTGAATCGATATTTGCCTGGCCCGGTATGGGCAGAATGGGATTTGAAGCCATTTTAGCCCGGGACTATCCTATTATTTTAACTTTAAATTTTATCGCCGCAGTATTAGTACTGATCGGGACCTTTATATCGGATCTTTTATACATGGTTGTGGATCCGAGAATAAGATTGTAGAAATTCAGGAATTAACAGATGAAAGAGAATGAAAAAGTAATCGAGGAACTGCATCAGGGGTTAGCTGAGGAAGTTTCACGATTTACTGAGGCATGGAGAATCTTCAAAAAAAACAGAATGGCCCTCTGGGGACTTATAATATTTATTATTTTTTTTATAGTGGCGGTTTCCGGCCTTATTTTAACCACAGGAGATGATCCTGTACTTAATCCGGCCAAGGTAAGGCTATCCGAAAAGCTATTGAGTCCTTTTTCCGCTGCAGATACAGAGATGATAAAGCCCGATGATAGACCGATACTCGGTATGTATCTGCTGGGCACCGACGACCTGGGACGTGACGTATTTGCCAGGATGATGCAGGGAGCATGGGTCTCACTTACCGTCGGTTTTGTGGCTGTAGGCATCTCTGTATTGATTGGTGTTATTCTGGGAGGAATAGCCGGCTATTACGGCACTCTCAAAATCAAATCAATGCATGTTCTTTTTCTTATAGTCTTTGTGGTCTCTATGGTTTTTCTGGCTTCCGGACAAAAAAGTTTTGCAAAGAACTCATTTATTGTTGCTTTACTATTAGCAGTTTTTTCTGCTCTATATTATTACCTTACTGTCAAGGGTGGCTCGAATCCAAAGATATTCAGTTTCCTGTTCTTTGACACTTTTTCTGTAGATACATTGATTATGAGGATAGTGGACGTCATGCTGTGCTTCCCCGGTTTTTTTCTTATTCTGACGATAGTGGCGATCCTTCCGGCAAGCATCTACAACATTATGATAGTTATTGGGTTAACGAGCTGGATGGGTACTACAAGGTTTGTCAGGGCAGAGTTTTTATCCTTGCGAGAGCAGGATTTTGTATCAGCCGCGAAGGTAATGGGGATTCATGATATCAGCATAATATTTCGGCATATGATACCGAATGCGATCGCACCGGTCCTTGTCTCCGCAACGATCGGCATAGCCGGCGCCATATTGACAGAGGCTGGACTGAGTTTTCTGGGATTTGGTGTTCCTCCTCCTCAGGCGACATGGGGAAATATTCTTTCTGATGGGAAAAGATTTATTTTTGATGCACCGTGGCTGACATATATACCGGGCCTGTCAATACTGGGTGTAGTACTTTCGTTTAACCTGTTTGGCGAAGGTTTGAGAGATGCCATGAATCCTAAATTGAGGAAGAGATGAAAATAAGAAGTAAGAAGTAAGGAGTAAGCAGAAAATTTTAGATGAAGAGAATATGAAATTTTTAATTTGAAATTATTTGGTGGAACAGGGTTCGATATGAATAATAAATCTGATAATGCAGAACCGATTTTAAGGATCAATGACCTTAAGATCTATTTTGATACTGATGAGGGTCTGGTAAAGGCTGTAGATGGTGTTAATCTGCAGATAATGAAAGGAACCACACTGGGACTGGTTGGTGAATCAGGGTGCGGAAAAAGCGTTACCTGTCTATCCATACCAAGATTAATCCCCTCTCCCCCGGGAATAATCGCAGGTGGGAATGTCATATATAAAGGGCAGAATCTGCTGGGGTTGCCTGAAAAGGATATGGAGGCTATACGTGGGAATGCTATTAGCATGATCTTTCAGGAACCTATGACATCTTTAAACCCGGTATTTACAGTAGGTGACCAGATTAAAGAAGCGATTATGCTCCATCAAAAGAAGACATCCGATGAGGCACAGGATCTTACTGTATCTATCCTGAATAAGGTCGGCATCCCTTCCCCTGGGATCCGTATCAATGAATATCCCCATAAGATGTCAGGCGGGATGAAACAGCGGGTAATGATCGCCATGGCCCTTTCATGCAATCCCGAGATACTGATAGCAGATGAGCCTACCACCGCCCTTGATGTGACGATCCAGGCGCAGATCCTGGATCTCATGCAGTCGCTTCAGGATGATTTAGGCATGTCTATCTTACTGGTAACCCATGATTTAGGAGTGGTTGCCAATATTGCAAGCCATGTAGCCATAATGTATGCATCCAAAATTGTCGAATATGGTTCGGTGGAGGATATTTATAATAACCCCCGTCATCCCTATACACTCGGGCTCTTTACTTCAATTCCGGTTGCAGGCGAAAAAAAGGAGAACCTGTATGTAATACCCGGGAATGTTCCGAACCCGCTGGCCTTTCCCGATGGGTGTAAATTCTGGCCCCGCTGTGTATTTGCCGAAGACAGTTGTAAAGAGACCGAACCTCTGCTGAAAGAGATGAAACAGGGGCATACAGTGGCCTGTCATTTCAGGGAAAGCATAGATAAATATATCTGGAAGGAAAAAACGAACATAGCGTCATTCTTTCTTATGTAGTAAAAGAACGTGTCATGAGAAATTCAAACCATAAGATTTTAGAGGTTAAGAATCTTAAAAAATATTTTCCCATTACAAAAGGGGTATTCTCCAGGGTTGTTAACCACGTCAAGGCGGTTGATAATATATCTTTTCATATAAAATCAGGAGAGACTCTGGGACTGGTTGGAGAATCCGGGTGTGGCAAGACCACTGTCAGCAGAGTCATTCTGCGACTGACTGAGCCGACTGAGGGTGAAGTCTACTTTGAGGGAAATGATGCATTAAGTTTAAAAGGAGATTTGCTTAAACAGTTGCGTAAAGATATGCAGATTATCTTTCAGGATCCATATTCTTCGTTAAATCCGAGGCTATCTGTAGGAAGTATAATTGCTGAAGGGATCGGCGCACATAAGATCGCCCGGGGCAAAGAAAAGAAAGAAATAGTTAAAGACTTGTTGGAAAAGGTAGGGCTGTCAACATCCCATTATAACAGGTATCCGCATGAATTTTCAGGAGGACAGCGGCAAAGGATAGCTATTGCACGAGCATTATCTCTTAAACCCAAACTGATTATCTGTGATGAGCCTGTATCAGCACTGGATGTGTCGATCCAGGCCCAGATACTGAATCTCCTTGCAAGGCTGAAAAAAGATTTTGCTCTTTCATATCTTTTTATAACTCATGACCTCTCAGTTGTTGAACATGTGTCTGACAGGATAGTTACCATGTATCTGGGTGAGATTGCAGAGATTGCCGATACCGGTGAATTCTATGCTAACCCCCTGCATCCTTACACTATCTCGTTATTGTCCGCTAACCCTTCTCCGGACACAAGAAAGAGAAAAAAGGCTATAATTTTGAAGGGAGATGTCCCATCTCCTATTAACCCTCCCTCGGGATGCCGTTTCCATACCAGATGTCCTGTAGCTGAGGATGTGTGCAAAATTGAATGGCCAAAACCTAAAATCATGTCTAATGGCCATATGGTTCGTTGCCACCTTGTGAATGAATTCAGTCCAAAATCGCCTATTTGAGCAGATTGTAATAGATAATTAATAATGTTATGATTACTAGTTGACCAAAAAGGTATTAATCTTATATATTATTTATTCTTAAGGTTTTTTGGCCTTAAGAAGGTCAAACAGGACTCTATCGGAGCTTGAAATGGGGCTGCGTGGTAGAGTATTTTTGCGTTTTCATAAATGGTATAAATACATGCCGATGTAGCTCAGCTGGCAGAGCAGCTGATTTGTAATCAGCGGGTCGGGGGTTCGAATCCCTTCATCGGCTCCAGTATGAGTTAGTAAGCGGGAAAGCGATGAAGTTTGGAAGTAACAGAGATTAAGTCATAACTATGGTTTTTATGGTTTTACTGTTGGCTTATTCACTTCCCCGCTTTATAACTGTAAAAGGAGAGGTTCCCGAGTGGCTAAAGGGGACGGGCTGTAAACCCGTTGGCTCCGCCTACGGAGGTTCGAATCCTCCC
>CAYPIT010000114.1:0-7279 GCA_964410825.1 uncultured Nitrospiraceae bacterium | reverse complement strand
GATTCCGGGGTGACTTCAACAAATTCATCTTCTTTGATGAATTCTATTGACTGCTCCAGAGTCAAAAGTCTTGGGGGGACCAGCTGTAGCGCATCATCAGAGCCGGCAGCACGCATATTAGTTAATTTTTTCTCCTTGGTAACATTAACATCCAGATCGTTTTCCCTTGAATTCTCTCCTATGATCATTCCTTCATACACTGGGATGTTATCATTAACAAAGAGGGTACCTCTGGGTTGCAGATGGAAAAGAGCATAAGAGGTTGTCTTACCCTGCCTGTCAGCTACCAGAGCACCGGTCTGCCTTTTTGACATCGGCCCATGCCATGGTTCATAACCGTCAAACAGATGATTCATAAGTCCAGTGCCTCTTGTGTCTGTCAGGAACTGGGATCTGAATCCGATCAATCCCCTTGACGGAATTCGGAACTCTGTCCTGGCTCTCCCGTTTCCGTTATTCTGCATCTTCTGCATCCTGCCCTTTCTCATGCCAACCTGTTGAGTTACGACCCCGACAAATGTATCAGGGATATCTATTACAAGCAGTTCCATCGGTTCATGAAGAGAACCTCTGATCTTTTTTGTGATCGTTTCGGGCATCGATACCGAAAGTTCATATCCCTCACGTCTCATCATTTCTATAAGTATCGCAAGCTGCAATTCTCCACGTCCCATGACCTTGAACGAGTCTGCACTGTCAAAATCTACCTTTATAGAGACATTGTAAAGAAGTTCTTTTTCAAGTCTCTCCCTCAGGTTACGCGACGTTACATATTTTCCTTCCTTGCCTGCAAAAGGTGATGTGTTAACAGAAAAGACCATTGATATGGTTGGTTCATCAACTTTAATGCGCGGCAACGGTTTTGGGTTTTCAATATCTGTTATTGTATCTCCAATGTTTATCCCCTCAATACCGGAAAATGCCACAATATCCCCGACCATAGCTTCTTTGACCTCAACCCTTTCAAGACCTTCAAAGGAGTATATAGAGGTTACTTTGGTTTTCGCCATATCCTTTTCACTATTAACCATGGTTACCTGATCTCCAACCCTGACTGAACCCGAAAAAATTCTGCCAATCGCAAGTCTTCCTACATAATCGTTGTAATCTATATTTGCAACAAGATACTGCAGGCTTCCTTTTTCATCCCCGGCAGGCAGCGGCACCGTATCCAGTATCAGTTTAAAAAGAGGTCTCAGGTCGGATGCTTCATCCTCCAGATTAAGTTTTGCGACTCCGGTTTTGGCATTTGTATATACAACAGGGAATTCCAGTTGATCTTCTGTAGCATCGAGGTCAATAAAAAGATCATAAACCTCATTTAATACTTCCTGAACTCTTGCATCAGATCTGTCAATTTTATTTATCACAAGGATTGGCGGCAGGTTAAGTTCAAGCGCCTTTTTCAGGACAAACCTTGTTTGAGGCAATGGCCCCTCCGAAGAATCAACGAGCAGCAGCACCCCGTCAACCATCTTCATGATTCTTTCAACCTCCCCTCCAAAGTCTGCATGCCCTGGAGTATCGATAATATTTATCTTTACGCCACTGTATTCGATAGCCGTATTCTTAGCCATGATCGTAATGCCCTTTTCCCGCTCAAGATCGATATTATCCATCACTCTTTCCTGGATGCTCTCATTATCCCGAAAAATACCTGCCTGCTTTAGCATCCCATCCACCATTGTTGTCTTGCCATGATCAACATGGGCTATTATTGCAATATTCCTTAAATCCTCACGTTTCATATCAATGTATCCTTTGCAGCCAGGTATTTTATCATTATGGGACAGGCCCGAACCAGATTTAATCTTTATCCTTAGGAAAACAGTCTGTCAGCTGATGACGAAAAGAAATTATAAACTATTCATTAGGATAATACTATCAAGTATGTATATATGCTACTAAAGATTAAATCAGTTCCTGCCGATAAGATAACAGATAAAGATGATTTATAACCTGTTGAATTTAAATCATTTTTAAAGGCATAAAATACAATGATATCAAAAAAGAAAATCGGCGAAATACTTATTGAAGAAGGCCTGATAACTAACGATCAGTTAGAGACTGCCCTTACTATACAGAAAGGCAAGGGCAAGAAACTTGGTAAGGTGCTTGTCGAACTGGGTTATGTAACTGATATGCAGGTTACCGAATCACTTACGAAGCAGCTTTCGCTTAAAATGGTCAACTGCAATGATTACTCACCAACCAGGGAACTGCTTGCCCTGGTGCCAAAGGAAACTGCCGAGCGGAAATTAGTTTTACCGCTTGAGTTGAACGATAAGAATCTGTTGATCGCGATGGCCAATCCCCTCGACTGGGAGACGATTGAAGATCTTTCATTCGAGACAGGTCTGAAGATATCTGTTTCGATTGCCGGAGAAAGCAATATTCTCGATTCTGTGGAAAACCTATATGGTGTTGAGGATGAAACATGGGATCTGCTCAATGAGTTGCCAGCTTACGATGATGTTGAATTTCTGAAGGAAGAGGAAGAGGACGACAATACAAGTTTTCAATCACTCTATCAGAACAGTGAAGCCGCTCCTATTGTAAGGCTTGTAACTATGCTTATCGCTGATGCAGTAAAATCTGATGCAAGTGATATTCATATTGAGCCCAGAGAAAAGTCTGTACAGGTTCGTTACAGGATAGATGGCTCTCTTAAAAATATTCAGGAGTATCCCAAACAGATTCAGGATGCTGTTATTTCACGAGTAAAGATCATATCAAACCTTGATATAACTAACAGAAGGCACCCACAGGATGGAAGAAGCGCGCTTCGCCTGGAAAAACATACTGTTGATCTCAGAATTTCAACCCTTCCATCAATTTACGGTGAAAAAATCGTTATAAGATTGCTCGATCCGTCTTCAGGGCTGATTCCGCTCGCCCAATTAGGTATCTCAGAGCATGTTCTTAAACCGTTAGTCGATATATTTAATCAGCCGCAGGGTATGCTGATGGTTACCGGTCCCACCGGTAGCGGAAAGACCACAACTCTATACTCAATCCTTCAACAGGTTAGGACAGAAACAAAAAATATCATAACACTCGAAGATCCGGTTGAATACAAGCTTGCAGAAATTACTCAGGTTGGAATAAATGAAGGAATAGGATTTACATTTTCAAGCGCGCTTCGTTCAGTCCTGAGGCAGGATCCTGATATAGTAATGGTAGGTGAAATTAGAGACCTTGATACTGCTGAGATCGGAGCAAGGGCTGCCCTTACAGGACATTTCGTTTTATCAACTCTTCATACCAATGACACAGTGTCTACAATTACACGACTTATAGATATCGGTTTAGAACCATTTCTCGTAACCGCAGCTGTCAGCGGTGTAATTGCGCAAAGACTGATAAGGAAGATCTGTTCAAACTGCAAGGTTGAGGCTCCACCCCCTGAAACCCTTGGTAAAATTAATCTGCCTCGATTAGAAAAATATTACAAGGGATCCGGGTGCGATAAGTGTAATGGCACAGGATACAAAGGAAGGGTCGGAGTGTATGAACTTGTATCAATGGATTCAAAGCTGAAACGTCTGATAACAAGAAATTTCACTGTTGACGACCTCTGGGAATGCGTGAGGGAATCCGGGACCAAATCACTATTTGAAGACGCATGGTTAAAGGTGATTGAAGGTCAGACAACTGTAGAAGAGGTAATAGCAAAAATTCCTTACCCTCAGTTTTTAGTTGAACAGGGGAAAGAAGATGTTGTTGAGCTTTCAGTTGAACAAGGGAAAGAAGATGTTGTTGAGCATTCAGATGAGCAGGGGAAAGAAGATGTTATTGTTCTGGATAATGAGCAGGCCCAGATATCATAACGAGGATTTGCATCCGGTTATTAAACTGATTTAAATATACTGAAGCTGTTTCCCAGTCGCTTTTTCCTATTTTCCCGTTTTTTTGATTCCTGAATGTATAATTCCTGTTCTTCTGGATAAAAACCGAACAGTTCTTTCCAGAATTTTATAGCATTAGTAATATATATAGGATTATATGTATTACGCAGTCGCCCAATAAGTGGACACGTGCTCTTATCACCGTTAACGTAAACCAGGCCAACTATATCACCGTTTCTGTTGACATGAGGCTCAAAAGGGAACGTCATACAGGTAAAAGAACGTTTAGACCTTATACAGCCTTCAGGCCCCGGGCACTGGGAATACACATAGTATGACTCCGACTCATCGATGAATTTCTTGATCGTCCTGTTTTTGGGCGGTATTCTCTTCCAGAATTTACCATTGTTCCTGTGCCATTTAAATTCTTCATGGAACAGTATAGGGACAACATATTCGTTTTCACAACAAATAGGCACACCATCGTTTTTAGGGGCACAAAGTTTACCACAATCAAAATCGATCATCTTCACAGATAACAGCCTCTGAAATCTCCTGAGTTGTTTTTCGGTAATTCTTGTTTTCATTTTGTTTAAATATTAGTTTTCTTTTGCCTGCCCCGGCAATTGATTAACATAGAACGGAAGAGATGACTCATGTCTGCCGTCAATAGCTAGATCAATAGAATATTCACCAAATTGCTGAAATTTAAGTCCATGCAGGTTCAGGATCATATTTGCTGCAACTGAAGTTACTTTTACCTTTGCAAACCCGACACTTACCTTTGTTTCAAACGGTGCGACAACAGAATGGCCGTCCTCGTCAATGACATTTATCCTGATGTTATGCTCTCCCTCCTCGATCTTTGAAAATCGTATCCTGAGCGCTACAGCGCACTGAGGATGACTCACAGGGACTTTCTGAGCCCAAAGAGAATCAAATGCTCCAAGAATGTTTAATTTCCCCTGTTGATCAGTGGCAGCGTCGCAAAGCACAAATAGTTCGATATTCATTGCCGGTTCCTCTGTAATTGGGGTTCTTCCAACGGATCATTTCCAAACCTGTTAGGCCCCCGCGTGCCGATACTAAAGCCGTTTTCTATGAGGGCCCATACAGGACCTATAAGAGGTATCAAATTTAGCATTAACCACCAGGCCGATTTATTGATGTCATGCCAGCGCTTTGCCTGAACAGCCAGGCTTGGATAGAATATCCATAACATAAACATTAACTGGGACCTGCTGATTTTATTGACATCGTGAGTAACGTCTGTGAATAAGCCAAGCAATATCCATCCGCTAATAACAATAAGATTAAAAATCCAGAATGGCTTTCTGCTGATTCTGCCTTTTAAAGAAAAGAGAAACCACGTCCAGTTCATCTCCGATTTCTTTTCTATTTGTGCTTCATTCTGATTCATTTATATATTTTACACAGAAGATACTTTTTCGACCAATTGCCGTTATTGCCTTTTTCTTATATTAGCTCTCAAAACAGTCACTGAGGGAACCGGCATAAGTCTTCCAGACTCATCTTTGAATACTCTTCAGGCAATACCCGGGATTTCACCGGGCAAAATATCTTCTCCATTAATATGGACAGAAGGTGAACCCATCAATTTAAGTCTTTTTGCTTCTGTCTCATCAATCCTGCGAATGCTAACATCTGCATCTACTGACTCAAGTTTTACCGCTTCATTAATATTTTTTTTCAAAGCCTCTTCAGAAGAACAGGACGTCGAAATATAACAATCAATTTTCATGAATTCTAAAGTTTCAAAAATTCGGCAGGGCTTATGATTTTGATGTTCTTATATTTTTTTAAAGGTAATAAATGATTTTTATCGCCTGTAACAATATATTGAGCATCCCCGGCAACAGCACACTCAAGTATCCTGTTGTCCGAAACGTCATTCCGTATTACTGAAAGGGATACATCAGGTTTTATAAACATTGCAATGCCCTTTATATATGAAACTGTTACGGTAACCTGCTTATTTGACCACCTGAATTTTTCTCTCAAAACTGATTTAAGTTCTATAAGAATATCCTTTGAAATTAATAGTTCGAAGGAATCTAAAGTGGCAAGCCGCAATATCTCCTCGCAATTACCGCCAAAAAGAACTGCTGATATATAAATATTTGTAACAAGAACAACTCTCAAATATTGTCCTTGCGATGCTTATGTATTAACTTAACAACTTCTTCAGATCTAATACCGAGATCCTGAGATGTTTTCAGTCCCCACTGGCGTATCTGCAACCACCGTTTGTCATTAATGTATTTTCGGAGGGCTTCCCTGATCATCTCACTTTTAGTACGATTTTCTTCTTTAACGATATTTTCTACTTCCTTTACCATTTCAGGGGGAAGCGATAGTGTCATTATTTTTGTTGTCCTCATTTATCACCTCTTTCAGTATTACTTAGTAATACTATAACATATAGTTACTTGAATAATCTGTCCATCAAAAAAGGGCTGTTCCAGATGGAACAGCCCTGTAAATTTAATAGTTGTTAATAAACTTATATTAATGGCACTATCAACAGCGCAACAATGTTGATGACCTTGATCATCGGGTTAATAGCCGGACCCGCCGTATCTTTATACGGATCACCGACTGTATCACCAGTAACTGCCGCCTTGTGGGCATCAGAACCTTTTCCGCCATAAATGCCGTCTTCAATAAACTTCTTGGCATTATCCCATGCGCCTCCGCCGCTTGTCATCGCAATAGCCTGGAAAAGACCTGTGACTATAGCTCCGATTAGTACTCCGCCAAGCGCCTCTCTGCCTAACAGAACTCCAACAAGGATCGGTACAACTACAGGTATCAAAGCCGGTACCATCATCTGCTTGATCGCTGATTTTGTAACTATGTCAACACATTTCCCGTATTCAGGTTTTCCTGTGCCTTCCATAATTCCGGCTATTTCACGGAACTGGCGTCTCACTTCTTCAACAACTCCTCCTGCCGCTTTTCCAACAGCCTCCATCAGGAGCGCGCCATAGTAATAGGGAAGCAGTCCGCCAATAAAGAGACCTGCCAGTACCATCGGGTTTGAGAGGTCAAAAGAGAGTGTATCAGTGAAAGACCTTGAATATTCTGCAAACAGAACGAGCGCTGCAAGAGCTGCAGATCCGATCGCGTAACCCTTTGTAACAGCCTTGGTAGTATTTCCAACCGCGTCAAGTGGGTCGGTTATGTTACGAATTTCTTCCGGAAGCTCCGCCATTTCAGCAATACCGCCTGCGTTGTCAGTGATCGGACCGTAAGAGTCAATCGCAACAACGATACCTGTCATCGAAAGCATCGATACCGCTGAAAGCGCTATTGCAAAAAGACCTCCTCCGACGTTACCGCTGAAACCGCCACCCATGGAGTATGCTCCGAGTATTGCTGCAACAATAACAATAACCGGCAAAGCCGTT
>CAYPIT010000113.1:0-7301 GCA_964410825.1 uncultured Nitrospiraceae bacterium | reverse complement strand
TGAATATTCGAGTATCCTGAACAGTAATTAGTTAAAATATAGTTGAATATAAAGGAGATAAAATTGAGATTAGTTGTCGCTGGGGGAGCAGGATTCATAGGATCAAATTATATCAGATATGCGTTGTCTTCCAATCCTCATTACCATATTGTGAATCTTGATAATCTTACTTATTCAGGGAATCTTGAAAATCTTAAAGACATTGCATCCTCTTCAAGATATACGCTTATCAAGGGAGATATCTGTGACAGCAATATACTTAATGGAGTAGAGTTTAATGCGATTGTAAATTTTGCGGCAGAGAGCCATGTTGACAGGAGCATACTTGATGCCCAACCTTTTTTGCATACTAACGTTTTGGGCACCTATAACCTGCTTGAAATTGCGAGGCATAGAAACTGTACTTTTCTTCATGTTTCGACAGATGAAGTCTATGGTTCAACTGCTACAGGGTTTTTTAGTGAAGAGTCCCACCTTTTGCCTAACAGTCCATATGCTGCGAGTAAGGCATCATCCGACCTGATTGTGAGATCTTATGTCGAAACCCACAAACTCAAAGCTATGATTACGAGGTGTTCTAACAACTTCGGTCCTTTCCAGTTTCCAGAGAAACTCATTCCACTTGTGATACTGAATGCGATTGAAGGGAAGCAGATACCGGTTTATGGTGATGGCATGAACGTGAGGGACTGGATCTTTGTGCTGGATCATTGTAAGGCCATTGATATGATACTGCATAGTGGAAATGCTGGTGAAACATACAATGTAGGGTCAAGAAACGAGAGACCGAATATTGAAGTGGTAAAAATGTTATTGAAAAAAGTCGCAGAGCATCTTGATTTAAATGAGAATGATCTGCTGGGTTTGATAAATTTTGTGGATGACAGAAAAGGCCATGACAGAAGATATGCAATAGATCCTTCAAAGATAGAAAAAGAGATTGGCTGGAAACCTGATACTGATTTTGAAAAAGGCATTACTGACACTGTGAAGTGGTATATAGCTAACAAACAATGGTGGAAGAGGATTATATCCGGGGAATATATGCAGTATTATAACACTCAGTACGGTGAGAGGCTGAAAAATTGAAAATTGCTTTAACCGGTTCAGATGGAATGCTCGGACACGACATAGTTTCTGTATTTAACGATGATACAGACCTTATTAACTTTACAATTAATGATTTTGACATTACCGATCTAGACAAGTCCTTATCAAAAATCAGGGCAGCAAAGCCTGACTATTTGATTCATACAGCTGCATACACTGATGTTGATGGCTGTGAGCAAGACCCTGAAAGGGCATATCTTATAAATGGACTCGGGACAAGAAATATTGCGATGGCCTGCGAGGAAATAAAATGTCCGATTCTTTATATAAGTACAGATTATGTCTTTGATGGAATGAGTGAAGTGCCTTACAGTGAATGGGATTCGCCGGCTCCTATCAATACATATGGACTTTCCAAACTCCTTGGAGAACAGTATGTGACAAGCCTGACAAACAGGTTTTATATTATAAGGACTTCATGGCTTTATGGAGAGAGTGGGAAAAATTTTGTTGATACTATTTTGAAGCTTTTATCAGTAAAAGAAAAAATTGATGTCGTAGATGATCAGGTTGGATCACCTACTTATACATTTGATCTTGCTGAAAAACTGAAAGAGATTATAGGAAGGGGATACGGGATTTATCATATAACGAATTCATCTTCCTGTTCATGGTATGAGTTTGCTTCAGAGATAGCCAGATTAAAATCAGGCAAAACAAAAATTAAACCAACAACTACAGAAAAAATTGACCTTCCTGCCAGAAGACCTTCTTATTCAGTGCTGGATAATACAATGCTCAGACTTGAAGCCATGAAAGAATTAAGGCATTGGAAAGAGGCGCTTCAGAGTTATCTTGATAAGTAGAGGCAATCCAATGAGATTGCCTCTACTTGTATATCTATGATGTGGCTGGACTCTGTTTAAGTATCTATTCTTTTCTTCCATAAACGCCTTATTCCTAACGTGGCCCCTCCAAAAACAAAAAGCATGGAACTGACAGGTTCAGGAACAACTGGTGTAGTAGAATTTCCATCACGAACAGCCCATGCGTAACGATTCTGAGTCTTATCACTTGTCCCCTGAGTACCATATTTATAACTGAAACGCCATGCCTGGGAGTTGTTATCAGTATTTTCTGCTGCTGACCAATAAATGGAAGGTCTTACATCTATGAATAGTTGTGGCGTTGAAGATGTAATTCCCTCGGTATAAAACAGATGACCCATTTCGCTGTATATACAATCAGATCCTGTACAGGAGATATCAGAATAAGGTAGACGCCAATCAGTATAATTTAGATAAACAAGATCAGTAACCCATAAGTTCGCCTCATCCCAATTCATGGTCTGGTTTGCATAATTTGAATACTGCAGCCATGTTATATCCAAATCATCATCATAAATGAGACCGTTTCCCCTGTCGTATAGTGCTGCTCTTGCAGAAGTTGCAATATTCAATATAAATGTCATTGCTATTAAACATAATACAAATTCTTTTTTTGTCATAATTCATTGCCTTTCTTTATTGAGGTTAATATTTATTCGTTTCTTCGCATTACGATTACCACATAATGCCTTAAGCAGTTCTTCTATTCCGAAAGCCGAGATTGAGAAAGTTAGTACGAACAGATTCCGATACCAACCAGACAAGATAATCCGGCTTTCAATGCATTACAATCCTGATGCAATGCATGCATTCTACTAAATTGAAATCGTCAGGAGTAACGGAGATTATCCGTTAAAGTAGAAAAAAACTAATCCGAAGAAGCAACCATTTCCTTTTCTTCATTCCATGTCCCCCTTATGTTTGATGGTATATTTAAATAAACCTTGACTGTTTTGTCAAGGCAATTTCAACGGGGGACGATTACCAGGGAAAAACCGGATTCAAGGTATTTCCATGTCCCCTATACAGATATTTTTTATAACGCAAATCTTATGCCACATAAGAGGTAAAGTTTGTAACCTTAATTATAAAGGAGAATGCAACGGTTCAATATAAATGAAAACTCTATAAGATTAAAGGAAAAATAAGAGTATGCCGATTTTAATAGGTAGATATTTCAAGCTATAAATAATTTCATTTGCTTGTGTAAAACTGACTCCTGATACTGTGTCATGGTGTGCAATTTTTTTGTCATGTTACACGAAATATGGTATCCTAATAAATCATTCGAGACTGATAGAGAGCTCTTTAGATTCTATAAGCATCATATCTGAAAAAATAATTTACGTTCTATTATGGATAGTTATTTATCTTGACAACAATATATATATTTGAGAAAATTCGTTATGTCATTGATAGTTAGACATCCTCTTGATGAACAAGATCTAAACGGAATTTACAAGTTGCGATATAAAGTGTTTTGTCAGGAATGGGACTTTGAGAAGCCCGAAAACCATCGTGACGGAATCGTTACAGATGCTTACGATGAAACAGCGATACACCTGGCAGTTAAAGATGACTCACATAAGATTATCGGGGCGGTTATGCTTATACTCGATTCGTCAGAAGGATATCCAATTGAAAAATTTTGTGAACTGGATATTAATACTGATGATTTGCCAAGACAAAATTTAGCCGAGATTTCAAGGCTTGTAATTCATAGAAATTTCAGAAGGAGGGCGGAAGATAAATATATATATGGCCCTGACGAAGAAAGGCGCAGTATCGGAAGTTTTACTTTCCAGCAGCACTATCCAACTCAAAAAACCAGGTTCAGAAGAGCAGACGATAAATTCATGCCTAAACGCGGTGTGAGGCGATCTCATGAAATGCAAAGTGACAGGCGAAGACGACACGAAGTAATAATAGATTTATATAAGGCGGTATATCAGGAAAGTAAACGGAGAAATTTAACTCACTGGTATTCTGTAATGACAAAAGGAATCGTGAGCCTGCTTAATAAATTCGGATTTACTTTTGAAGCTATTGGTGATCCGGTTGATTTTCATGGTATCAGAACCCCCTATCTGGCTGAGATGGAAAAGATGGAGAAGGAAATGTCAAATAAAAATCCAGAGATGTATGAAGAATTTATCAAAAACATATAACGTCAGTAAATCTGATTCCCTGGCCAAATCAGAATTGAGCAAGAAAACTGAGGCTATTTCAGAAAAGTGTATATTTGTTGTTGATGCTACGTTTGTTATTAAAACCTGGAACGCTACGATGGAGAAATTAACACACAGATTGTCCGAAAATGTTATCGGGAATAAAATTGATAATGTTTTCCCTTTCTTACATGATGAAATAGCACTCGTTTTAAGCATAGGGAAAAAAAGACGTTTAAGAAATTTCAGGAATAACTGTTTCATGGGTACAGATCTTTGCGGTGACATCGTAATAAATCCTGTAAAAGATAAAAAGAGGAAAATTAAAGAAGTGTCTGTTGCATTGAATAAACTAGATGGTAAATGTCCACTTGATAAAAAATTGAGTGATTCTGAAAAGATGATAGCGATCGGAAAGATAGCATCATCTCTTGCACATGGCGTAAGAAATCCGTTAAATGCCATAAAGGGTGCCGTGGTATATTTGAGAGAAAAATATGGACATGAATCAACTCTCCTTGAATTCAGCACTATAATTAACGAAGAAATTGATAAACTTGATAATTTTATCTCTAACTTCCTGAGCGCTTCCAGAGGGGAACTGAAATTTGTGTCTGTAAATATTAATGGGATGATTAAGGCAATCCTTGGTATGGTTAAGCCGCGAGCTGACATACAGAACATCAAAATATCCCATAGACTGGCTGTTTTGCCACTTATCATGGCTGATTCTTTTCAGGTAGAGCAGGCATTATTTAATATAGTTAACAATGCATTAGAGGCTATGCCGGACGGAGGTGTTATTAAAATCAGAACATCTATGAAATGGGAAAACAATGGCGACTATGTTCTTATCGATATAACTGATACCGGCAAGGGCATTCCTAATGAAGAATTGAGTAGATTAGGCGAGCTTTCTGAATCAGCCAGCAATGATAAAGGTTTTGGTGTTTTTCTTTCCCGTGAGGTTATCAAGGCACATAAGGGAAAACTGCTGTGGGAAAGTTTAAGAGACAAGGGAACATCGTTTAAAATATTTTTGCCAGTTACGCAAAGTGGATAGCCAAGATAAAAAAGCAAATATACTCATTGTTGATGATGAGCCTAATGCGTTAAAGGTATTATCTGCGATCCTTAAAGAAATTCCGTATAACACTTATCTGGCAGATGGAGTTGATAAGGCTAAAGATATTGTTTCTTCAGAAGATATTGATGTTGTTATAACAGACCTCAAAATGCCGGGTAAAGATGGTTTATATCTTTTTAAATACCTGAAGTCTCACTACCCTGACATTCCTGTCATTTTTTTAACTGCTTTTGGCACTGTTGATTCTGCAGTAACAGCCATGACAGACGGGGCTTTCTTTTATTTCATTAAACCGCCTGATTATGTAAAAATGAAAGCGATTCTTTCTAAAGCAGTTGAACAGAGACGGCTTAAAAATGAAATTACCAGTTTGCGAAGTCAGCTTGAATCAACCTACAGATTTTCCAGCATCATTGGAAAAAGTCCGAGTATGGAGGATGTATTCAGGTTAGTTGAATCTATTAAAGATTCTTCCATTAATGTTCTTATAACCGGTGAAACAGGAACAGGCAAAGAACTTCTTGCCAATGCTATTCATTACACCAGTCAGCGGCACTACAGACCATTTATTCCGGTAAATTGTGGTGCTGTGCCCCGAGAGCTTCTCGAAGCAGAATTTTTTGGTCATGAAAAGGGCGCTTTCACGGGAGCGATTTCGAGAAGGATCGGAAAGTTTGAAGAAGCAGATACCGGCACTTTATTTCTTGATGAAATCGGAGAACTGGAATTGCCTTTACAGGTAAAAATATTGAGGGCTATACAGGAAAAAGAAATAGAGCGTGTGGGTGCAAATAAAAAAATAAAGATCGATATAAGACTTATTGCATCGACTAATCGTGATCTGGCGAAAGAGGTTAAACTGAATAAATTCAGACCCGACCTTTATTATCGTCTCAATGTAATACAGATTAAATTGCCACCTTTGAGAGAAAGACACAGCAACATACCTCTTCTGGTTACACATTTTATAGATAAGTTTTCACAGCGTGAAAATAAACACATTGAGAGTGTATCTCCAGAGGTAATGAATATTTTTCTTAACTATTCATGGCCCGGTAATTTAAGGGAACTTGAAAACGTCATAGAAAGGGCAACTGTTCTTGCTAAAAGTAGCGTTATTGGTTTAAGCAACATACCTAAAGACATTAAAAAAGAGACCGCAAAAAACATCAAACTCAAGAGTAACGTGAAACCCCTTAAAGAACTTGAGCTTGAGACAATAATGCAGGCGATCGAGGCTTATAACGGTAATAAATCAAGAGCTGCCCGGGCTCTGGGGATAACCAGAAATGTCCTCTATAACCGCCTTAAGCTTGTTAAAGCGTAGAGGCGGTTTCAGACTTCATCCAACCATCAGTAATTCTTGAGATATTTTTCATTTAAGGGTATTCTTTATTTATCGATCAAAAATTAAGGCTTATCAGGGGACAGTGTGGAAGACTATGTTTTTTCCGTCATTCCCGCAGTCTTTTGAGCGGGAATCCAGAGACAGGATGAAGAATTTCTATGTATATATACTTTGTAATAAACAAAACGGCACTTTGTATACAGGTGTTACATCAGGGATAATCAAACGCACCTATGAACATAAAAACAAACTTGACGATGGTTTTACAAGGAAATATAATCTTCAGCGCTTGGTCTGGTATGAGACACATAAAACAGCTGAATCAGCTATAACGAGAGAAAAACGAATAAAGAAATGGGAACGTAAATGGAAACTGGAACTTATTGAGAAAGATAATCCCGGATGGAATGATTTGTATGATTATATTTGTGAGAAGTCTGGATTCCCGATAAACTAATCTCGGGAATGACGATGCTAAACGATGTTGGGTATGCTAAACAGTACCCACACAAAAACCAGTAGAGCCAAAATTAAAATGGAAGAGCCTGTTAAAAAACCTGATAATAAGACTGCAAACGCTAATACCCAAAAGCAATCAAATGATAATAGTGGGGGCACTGTCGTTGCAACAAACAATCAAGATTCATCAGCGCCGCTGCCACCTAAGCAAAAGGATGTAGAGCTGCCACCATTACCAACTGCACCTGTAATAAGTAATGATAATAAAGCTACAAATTTGCCACTGCCTAATAATGGTGGAA
>CAYPIT010000112.1:0-7411 GCA_964410825.1 uncultured Nitrospiraceae bacterium | reverse complement strand
AACAGCTACTTTATTAAAATTAAAAATTATCAGGGCATAATTATTATTCTCCCATCTACGCATAACAATAATTTTCTCCCCCATATCATCATTAACTGAAAGATTATTTTTATCCATATTTGAAAGAGGAGTTACTCTCTTTCTCAACCGTATCAGTTCTTTATAATAACCGAGCAAGACTTTGTTGTGCCCCTCCTCTCTCCTGCTCCATTGAATCTTTGACTTCACGAATGTGTCCGCACTTTGAGGATCAGATAATTCATCTTCCAAGCTAAAAATATCGAGCTCTTTCTTACGGCCCTCTCTTATAGCTCCAATCAGATCTGGATTGGAGTGACTGACAAAATAAAGAAATGGTATTGTTTCACCATACTCCTCACCCATAAAAAGAAGCGGAATATACGGTGAAAAAATAACAATGCCCGCAGCCAGCTTCAATGATTCAAAAGAAACGAGCTCTGCCATCCTGTTGCCCCTTGCCCTGTTGCCTACCTGATCATGGTTTTGAGAAAAAACTATTAACCTTTCCGCCGGGAGTTCTGCGGACGAATTACCATGGTTTCTTTTCCTGAATAAAGAATATTGACCTGAATATACATTCCCTTCCTCGAGTGATTTGATCATATGTTCCGTATGCCCAAAGTCTGCGTAATAGCCGCTGGATTCGCCAGTCATCAAGCTGTGGATCGAGTGATGGAAATCATCACACCAGAGACTATCAATGCCCAACCCGCCACTGTTAACGGATTTAGCAACCCGCGAATCGTTCAGATCAGATTCGGCCATTAAGTAATATTTTCTTCCATGTTGCCGTGAAAACTGCTCTGCCCTCTCAGAAAGTTCGAGTAAAAAAGGTTTTGCACTCATATCATTGATACCATGAATCGCGTCAAGACGCAGTGCATCTATGTGAAAATATCTGAACCAGTACATGGCATTTTCGATAAAATATTTTCTTACCCCGTTACTGTAAGGGCCGTCAAAATTTATCGCACATCCCCAGGGTGTCTTATGCCGGTCAGTAAAATATGGACCATAATCCCACAGATAATTTCCTTCAGGACCAAGATGATTGTAAACAACGTCAAGTATGACAGCCATACCTCTTTTATGGCATTCATTTACAAACTTTTTAAGACCCTCCGGTCCTCCATAAGAGTTCTGTACAGCGAATGGGTAGACACCGTCATAACCCCAGTTTCTTTCTCCTGGAAACTGAGCAACAGGCATTATCTCAACAGCATTTATGCCAATATCCCTCAAAACATCAATTCGGGTAACAGCAGCATTAAATGTACCTTCTGAAGTAAAGGTGCCCGTATGGATTTCGTATATAATCATTTCGTGCAAAGGCACACCTTTCCAGTCCTGATCATGCCAGGCAAATTCGTGATGATTTATGAGCTGGGATGCAGTGTGTACTCCATCAGGCTGAGAAAATGATGCTGGATCTGGCCTGTCTCTGTCATCGTTGATGTTATAAAAATATAAAGTACCGGGTGCGACATCATCTACGGTAACGCTCCAATATCCATCTGCATCATTATTCATAGGGATTAATTGCCAGGAGTTGGAGCTGAGTTTTAATGATATTTTTTTTGCAAATGGCGCCCATACCACAAATTGATATTTATTAGCGCCTATATAGTTAGCTCCCAGTTTCATAATTCAATCCAATATATATTTCAGAATGGTTCTGCAGTAAGCAGATTACTTGAGAATTTCACGAACACATATTATGTAATTGATTATATAAGAGTTATATGCCACAAACAAGTATATTTTTTATAAAATCCCGTTTTCTGCCAAAGCAATATTCATTTTGCAATTCACAGATGAAGTCTGGTTAATTAATTCGAGACAGGTATGTAAGTTTTAAACATTCATATCAGGCATACAAATTGACAACAATAAGGACTCTCAGATAGTATGTTCATTAATATAAGTTTCTCAATAGGGGAGGATTAAAATGGTTTCAGACATATTGTCAATGTCCTTTTTACAAAACCGTGTTTTGGATTATCTTATTTTTCTGACATCTTTTATTATCGGTGTTTTAATTATTAAAACAATTAAAAATATCGCAATGCTTCGCTTTAAAGCGTGGGCTGACAAGACTTCGACAACTATTGACAATTTTTTAATTTCTATCTTCGAAAAAAAGTTGATCCCACTGCTTTATTTTATAGTTCTTTATTTTTCTTTAAACAGCCTGACTCTAACCGAGACTGTACAAAAGACAGTAAATATTTCGGTGGCGATTATCCTTACCTATTTCGGCCTGCGCTTTTTAATTTCACTAATAAATTATTCGCTTGACAGATACTGGATAAAAAAAGAAGTTGACAAGTCAAGACAGCAAAGCCTGAAAGGCCTTGTCACGATTCTGAAAGTTGTTGTCTGGGGTGCCGGTATCACGTTTCTTTTAGATAACCTGGGCTTTGAAATTTCCACTGTAGTGGCAGGCCTGGGCATAGGCGGTATAGCTGTTGCGCTTGGTGCACAGGCAATCCTTGGAGACCTTTTCAGTTATTTTGTCATATTTTTTGACCGTCCGTTTGAAATCGGAGATTTTATTATCGTTGATAATTTAATGGGTACGATCGAATATGTCGGAATTAAAACTACAAGAGTTCGCAGTCTGGGTGGTGAACAACTGGTATTTTCGAATACAGATCTTACAAACGCTCGCATCCGCAATTACAAGAGAATGCAGAAACGCAGGATAGTTTTTAAACTGGGTGTTACTTATCAGACCACTCTCGATCAGTTAAAAAAAATACCCGGTATTATCAAAACTGTTATAGAAAATGTCGAGGACACTGTTTATGATCGCGCCCATTTTTATTCATATGGTGATTTCAGCCTGGATTTTGAAATTGTTTACTATGTGTTGAGTGGAGATTACAATAAATATATGGATATCCAGCAGGATATTAATTTTGCTATAAAGGCAGAGTTTGATAAGCTGGACATTGAATTTGCTTATCCAACTCAGACATTATTTGTAGAAAAAACGCAGCCTGATACCAGTGCATGAAAAGCAAAAAATACGGAGGAAAGAAGATCGATGAGGCAAAGCTCGAAAAATGGGATAATTCCTGTTCTGACAGGGATTATACTGTAGACATAAGCTTTCCCGAATTTACATGTTTATGTCCCCGTTCGGGCTATCCAGACTTTGCAACGATAAAAATCAGTTATATACCTGCTAAATATATAGTAGAACTCAAATCATTGAAACTGTATCTCAATAATTTCAGAAGCAGCAATGTCTCTCATGAGGCCGCTACAAATAAAATCTTTGATGACCTGAAAAAACTACTGAGGCCAAGGCACCTCGAAGTAACTGGAGATTTTAATCCGAGAGGAAATGTGAAGACTGTTATTACAGTATCAACAGAGAAAAAGTAGGCCTTCCGTCCAACTATAACCCCTCTGATTTCTTGCAAAATCTCGAAATAACCAATCGTTTACCAATCATTTGAATCTGTGGCTAAAGATTAACCGATATTATCCGAAATAACAATTGAAAGCTCGGGATATTCTTGAGCTTCAGTATAAAATACGACCCGGAAATAATGATAAAAAATAAAATTCTTGTTATAGATGATGAAGAGTCCATCGTACAGTCAATATATAGAGCCATAATGATCGAAGATGAGGATTATGACCTGTATTCTGCATATAATGGAGAAGATGGATTAGAGTTATATTATCAAGTAAAGCCTCTACTGGTCATACTCGATCTCAATATGCCCATCATGGGTGGGATAGAATTTCTTGAAAACATAAGAATTACATCCTTTGATCCGTGCTCGGTTATTGTCATGACAGGACAAAATGATGATTCATACATAAAAACCTGTTTTGATCTTGGGGCAAGTGCTTTTCTGAGAAAACCATTTAATGAGTATCAGTTTATCGGACTGGTAAAAAATTTTGTGGAATTAAAACGCATTCAAACAGCATTAAAAGCAGAAATCGCTTACAGGGAGCAGACCCAAAAATATCTCAATGATCAGAGAGAAAAATTTATTTCTGTCCTGCTGCATGATTTGAAAAACCCGTTGATTCCAATGGCATATTATTCAAAAAAGATTTTAGACGGCAAAATAAAATCCGATGAAGTGAAAATAGCAAAGATCGGAGTTATCCATCAATCATCAGAAGACCTGTTAACTATTATTAGCAACACTTCCAATGCATTAAGACAGAAATCCCTGTTAGAAACTTATAATCCTGAACTGGTTGATTTAAAAAAAATCATTATCCATGTTATGAATAATTTTCTCTCTTTACTCGAAGATCGAAAAATCAATATCTCTTTTAATGAAAAAAGAAGCGATAGATGGGATGAAATAGAGAATTACAGTATCGAAGCTGACAGACCACAGATAAAAACTATGCTTGAAAATCTCCTCAGCAACGCCATAAAATATGCAGAAAGCAGTATAGAAATAAACATCACCGAAGCCGATGGAGTCATGCGATTAACAGTCAGTGACGACGGCCCCGGCATTGATGAGATGTACCATGAAAAAATATTTGAAGATTATTTTCAGCCGCCAGGCAGTAAAGACGGGACAGGGTTAGGATTGTGTAGCGTTAAAAAAGTTGTCGAAAATCACAAAGGCAATATAGTGGTCAGGTCGTCTCCTGGCAGTGGAACAAGCTTTGAAGTTTCTTTCCCCAGCCATCAATTATCCCCGATATGTTAATAATACTGTTTTTGTGGCAGATTAATTTCGATTGATGCACCAGAGAAAGCTCTTTTTATACATGCAGTATTTTCATCCCCTTACCCAAATAATGAGCTGATTTCATTGCATTGTAAACAAAATCTTTTGCCCGCATAAATGACTCCTTAATGGTATAACCATCTGCAAGGCAGGCTGTTATAACAGCAGAAAATATACATCCTGTGCCATGAAAATTTCCTTCAAGTTTTTCATTTTCCAACGTCAGAAACTCTTTCCCGTCAAAAAGCATGTCCTCTGCGTTTCGATCCAGGTGTCCTCCTGTAACTATCACCGTCTCGGAACCGAAACTCTTGAGCTTTACAGCTGCCTCTTTAACATCTTTATCATTTTGAATATCTATGCCTGTGAGCGCTGAAGCCTCGAATACATTCGGTGTAACCGTCTTTGCCAAAGGAAATAAATACTGTTTCACCGCCTCCAGAACTCCGTCTCCAGCAAGACTTACTCCTGTAGACGAAACCGTTACAGGATCCACAACAAGATTTTTAAGAGAATATTCCCTGATTTTTTCAGCAACGATTTTTACATTATCAAGCGTACAAAGCATTCCGGTTTTAAGAGCGTCCGGGTGAACATCCTTTAGAAGCATATCGATCTGCGAAGAAAAGAAATCAGGTGGCAATTCGTGAATATCAGACACTCCCCCTGTATTCTGCGCAGTCAGCACAGCCGGAACACTTATTCCATAAAGACCGAGAGTTTTAAATGTCTTTAAATCTGCCTGAAATCCGGCTCCGCCTGTTGGATCAGAACCCGCTATCGTCAGAGCTGTCTGCATGAAAAGACTATATCAACTTGTTTATAATATTTTCAAGGAAACCGATGGGATGAATGAAGAACTATTAGATGTCGTTGATGAGAAGGGAGAAATAATAAAGACGCTTCCAAGATCAGAGATTCATGGAAACCCCTCATTGCTCCACAGGGTAGTTCATGTCATCGTCTTTAATAGAAAAGGTGATCTCCTTCTCCAGAAGCGGTCAATGAACAAGGATGTTGCACCCGGCAAGTGGGATACTTCGATCGGTGGACATGTCAATGCAAGTGAAACAGTTGATGCTTCTTTAAAACGCGAAGCAGAAGAAGAACTTGGCATTAAAAAATGCACTTTTAATTTTCTCTATTCATACGTGCATTCAAATAAATACGAAAGCGAGCTCGTCTACACGTATTCATGTAAATATGATGGATCAGTGGCATACCAGCGAGATGAGATCGATGAAGTGCGGCCCTGGAGCATCGAAGAGATCAGGTCAAATATTGATAAAGGCACTTTGAGTGACAATTTTAAACACGAGTTTAAAACTTACATGAAATACGTGGAGGATAGCTCTTCTTTATGATAATTTCAGATTACTCTTTTGGCAATATAACTATTAATGGTAAGACGTATACAAAAGACGTGATGATTTTTCCTGATTATGTATTTTCGCCATGGTGGAGAAAAGAGGGGCATCTACTGCAGGTTGATGACCTGACCGAAATTATAAATGTCAATGTACCACTATTGATCGTCGGTACAGGTTACTACGGCATGATGAAGACGCCGGAAGGCACACTCGATATACTTCGCGCAAATCATATTGATGTTCTCATAGAAAATACGCCAGAAGCAGTGAAACTTTTCAATGAAGTAACTTCAGAGAAGCCGGTTGTCGCTGCCCTGCACCTCACCTGCTAGTGTTATAATTTTCCTGCCGCATGTATCATTCCGGAAGTCTGAAATCTGCACCAGCAAACTGGATATTTGCCGGATCATCTGAACGTGGTGGTGATACAGCATGCACCCCGCCACATTTTGGACATTTACCAACATACTTTTCCAGGGTGAATGATTCCCCGCAACCCTGGCATTTGGTTTCTAATGCACCACTGGAAATAGGCAAATCCTTTATAGCACCATCATGGGCAGTTGATACAAATTCAACAAGCTCTCTTCCTTCGGAGAAAGGACCTGCTCCACTACTACAGCTTCCGCACTCTCCCATTTAAACACCTCCTGAAATAATTTTACATATAAGAAATATGCTTTTTTTATAAATAGATATCCAGGGACAATCTATTATCGCACTTTACGATAATAAATATATTACATGCATAAAAATGAAAATAATATGATTTAAATCATGCAGATGAACATTATTGATTGATGTGATTTTTACCAAATTAAAGCCATATTTCGACTCGCCTTCGTTGCTGACGAAATTCATGAATAATTATAGTGAAATGGGGTTTAAAGCAACGGTGCCTGCTGAACGCATGTCAGCATAACCTGATAACTTCGGCCTGTTGATTCAGAAAGTTTTCGGCAGGCTGTTGCGGTATCAGAAGGGATCGTCATATTAGATAGCTTCTTTCTTGCATTTAACTCCTGCTGAATGCAATTTCTCTTTGCTTCACTGTTCTCATCCTCTACTCCCGAAATTTTACTGCAGTATTTATCTATTTCTGAGGGGAGAAAAATAGAATATTTAAAAGCTGAACAGCTAACAAAGAAAAATACAACAATAAGAAAAGATATTATTTTCATTAATAATTTTATTCTGTGATCAGTTATTGAGGACCTCTCAGGAATATATCCTTTACCGCGTTAGTATCTCCAGTTACGAGGTCACCCGCTAATGATTCAAATGCCACATATCTGCCAT
>CAYPIT010000111.1:0-7496 GCA_964410825.1 uncultured Nitrospiraceae bacterium | reverse complement strand
CCAGATAGGTTCTAATGTTTTAAAGAGATTTTTGATGAGGACCTTCTTACAGTCGATGCATCCAATCCCGGCTGTTCGACATCCGGCAGCAACTTCATCCTGTTCCTCTTTTGATGAGAAGATCTTGTGAAGCTGAAACACGGGCGAGAGTTCAGGATCACCTTTATCAGTGCGTTTAATTCTTTGAGGATCTGTTGTCATCGTCCGGATCTTCTTATCGACTTCATCAGGTGAGTCAGACAGAAATACACAGTTATCGAATGTCTTGCTCATCTTTCTCCCGTCAATACCGGGCACTTTTGGAAATTTGGTCAATAGACCATCAGGTTCTGGAAATACTTCACCATAAAAATTGTTAAACCTTCTGCATATTTCCCTCGTTATCTCAAGATGCGGCATTTGATCAACTCCAACCGGCACATAGTTAGCCCTGTATATGAGAATATCTGCTGACTGCAGCAGGGGGTAGCCGAGAAAACCGTAAGTATTCAGATCCTTATCTTTTACTTCCATCTGTTTTTCCTTGTATGAAGGTACTCTCTCGAGCCATCCCAAAGGCGTTACCATTGACAGGAGTATATGCAGTTCTGCATGTTCAAGTACGCGGGATTGCTGAAATATTGTTGCTTTTTCAGGGTCAAGTCCAGCAGCAAGACAGTTGACAAGAATATCAGTGATATACTCCTTTAAATGAGAAGTGTCCGAGTATTGCGATGTCAGGGCATGCCAGTCGGCAATAAAATAAAAACATTCGTACTGATCCTGTATTTTAACCCACTTCTGCAATGCGCCGACAAGGTTACCTATATGCAGTTTCCCGCTTGGCTGAATTCCGCTCAGGACTCTCTTTTTTGACAATTAATTTCTCCTTTGGATCAGAAAAATGGGACAAAAAGATATAATAATTTCACAAGTGGAAAAATAAAAAAACCTGCTATTCCGGTAAATATCAAAGCGTACAGAATCATCAGTCCGTAAGGCTCGATTTTGCTGTATGCTACTGCCTGATTATAAGGCAATAGTCCGACAAGTACCCTGCCACCGTCAAGAGGCAGAATCGGTATTAAGTTAAGTGCTGCAAGGAAAATGTTTATACGCACGCTAAATTGAAGCATTAGCGCCAAAGGCGTCAAAATTGCATTAAGAATATTGCTCTGAAAGATTGTTGATAATGGCACAATAACAATCATAAGCAGGAGAGAACTCACAATAGCGATTAAGATATTTGTTATTGGTCCGGCTGCGGCAGAGATAGCCATGTCTTTTTTGGGATCTTTGAAATTTGCGGGATTAATAGGGACAGGCTTGGCATATCCAAATATGATTCCGCCTAACATGGTCAGAACGAGTGGTAAAATTACGGTTCCGATCGGATCAATATGCTTAACAGGATTTAATGTTAAGCGCCCCATGAGTCTTGCCGTAGGGTCACCAAGTCTGTTTGCTACATATCCATGTGAAACTTCATGGATTGTTATCGCAAGAATTAATGCAGGTAAAGATATTATTAATTGTCGTATTGTGTTAGCGTCCATTGTGCGAGGGTATTGTAACCTAAAACAACGTATTTATTCAGGCATTGTAGATATTTTAGTCCGACTATTTGTATAATTTATTTCCGGTGCTTAAATCAATAACTGTTATCAGGGACTTTCTGTTCTCTACCGAGAACTTTTAATCAGATAAGGAAATAAAGTAAATTTTACTAAAGAGAGAATGATAAATATTACTGTGAAGAATAAGAAGCTCCAGAACTGGATAAAAGAAGTGTCAGAGCTGTGTCAGCCTGATGATATTTATCTATGCAACGGGTCTAAAGAAGAGTATGATCGTATGATCAAGCAGCAGCTTGACAGTGGTATTGCTATACCTCTTGAAAAACGTAAGAACAGTTTTCTCTTCAGATCTGATCCAAGTGATGTAGCCCGCGTTGAAGACCATACTTATATCAGTACTACTTCCAAAGAAGAGGCGGGCCCAACGAATAACTGGATTGATCCAGTTGACTTGAAGAAGACCATGACCGATCTTTATGCGGGGTGTATGAAGGGCCGTACGATGTATGTTATTCCTTTTTCGATGGGCCCGATCGGCTCTCCAATTTCGAAGATCGGAATCGAAATCTCGGACAGTCCCTATGTTGTCATTAATATGCATATCATGACCCGTGTAAGTGACAGGGTTCTGGATCTGCTTTCAACAGACGGAGACTTTATCCCCTGTCTGCATTCAATTGGTGCACCGCTTGCAGAAGGGCAGGAAGATAGCAAATGGCCATGTGCACCGATTGAGAAAAAATATATAAGTCATTTCCCTGAGGAGAATTTGATCTGGTCTTATGGGTCAGGTTATGGAGGAAATGCTCTGCTTGGGAAGAAATGTCTGGCTCTTCGAATAGCCTCTGCGGTCGCGAAACGTGAGGGCTGGATGGCCGAGCACATGTTGATTCTTCGTCTTACCAATCCTGAAGGAAAACAGTACCACATTGCTGCTGCGTTTCCATCAGCCTGCGGCAAGACCAACCTCGCGATGATGAAGCCTTCCATTCCGGGATGGAAATGCGAATGTATAGGGGACGACATTGCATGGATGAAGGTCGGGCCTGACGGACGTCTTAATGCTATAAATCCTGAAAAAGGATTTTTTGGAGTTGCTCCCGGTACATCATATAACACGAATCCGATGGCTATGGACACTCTGAAGGAAAATGTTATTTTCACCAACTGCGCTTTGACTGATGACGGCGATGTATGGTGGGAAGGCATGGACGGTGATGAACCTTTGCATGCCGTTGACTGGAAGGGAAATGACTGGACACCGGAAAGCACCAGTAACGCAGCCCATCCCAATGCCCGCTTTACCGTATCTGCATCACAGTGTCCGGTAATCTGTGAAGACTGGGAAAAGCCAGAGGGAGTTCCGATTGACATTTTCATATTCGGAGGCCGCCGCAGTTCAGTTGTGCCGCTGGTATATGAGGCATTTAACTGGGATCACGGAGTTTTTCTCGGTTCTACTGCAGCTTCTGAGACTACAGCCGCAAATATAGGTGCTGTGGGGAATCTCAGGCGTGATCCTTTTGCGATGAAACCATTTTGCGGCTACAACATGGGAGACTATTTCCAGCACTGGTTCGATACGGGTAACAAACTCGGTGACAAATCCCCAAGGGTTTTTTATGTGAACTGGTTCAGAAAAAGCGAGGATGGGAAATTCCTATGGCCGGGTTTCAGTGAAAACAGTCGCGTGTTGAAATGGATGTGTGACCGTGTTGATGAAAAGGTTGAAGCACGCGAAACACCTATAGGTTTATTGCCTAATGAGCAGGACATTGATTTCAGTGGACTTAATATATCTCCAGAAGACTTAAAAGAACTCTTGAACATAGACAGGGAAGCATGGAAAGCTGAAATCCCTGATATAGAAAACCATTTCTCCACTTTTGGTCACCGTTTGCCTGACAGACTAAAGAAACAGCTTCATGAATTTAAACAGCGCCTCGACTAGCCTGTAGAATGATGCCTGCTTTAATTTGAGATAGTTATGAATAATGTAGGTTATTCCCCCCACTGTGTTCGTGCATGTGAGGATCAATTTCATCATGCATAAAAAGACCTTGGTAAATGTATTAGGCGTTGTATATATCCACATTAAGACGAGTGACGGCGGGGACCTCTATATAACAAAATTCGCTGAACAATATCAAAAACATTTCGAAGTAAGTAACTGGTATGAAAAAGACTGGTTCGATAAACACAAAGTTCGACTTGAAGGGACCGGATCTGTTTACAGGGTACCTACGAAAGATGTGGATGGAAAGGTTCTTGATCTTGTAGTCAAGAACTGTCGCGTAGGTGAAGATGTCCCGATTGATACTCACACTTTGAGAGAATTTTGCGATGCTGAGTTTAACAGCCCATGGGAAGAGTTTTCACTTGTCATGGAAATGCGAGAGGGCCAATATGGTCCGGAATTTCTGAAAATTGACACTCAGTTTCCGATGGTCATCTATGTACCTCCGGAAAAAATGCAGGTATGGCAAAGCGGCAGGTCAGGATCAAAAATAAACCGTATACGGGCCAGACATCCGGGAATAGACCTGGACATACTAAAGCAATATAAAATGATTTATGGATGGATAGAGGGCTATAATCTTCCGGAGGTTTTCGAGACGATCAATGTTGAAGATGATGAGCGGGTACACCACCTTAAAACACTTGACAGGAACGTTATGTCAGACCTCGCCGAAAAGGGATATTTAGTGGCTGATATGAAACCGGAGCATATAATTATCAGCAAGAGTGATGCAAAAAGAATTGCAGATACCGGAAAGGTACAGACAGATAGTTCTGTGAAAGATCAGATTTATTTACTTTATAATTTAATTAATATAGGAAAATATTCGGTGGTTGATTATGAACTGTTACTGCGAACTACCGAGCATGAAACCGAGGTTAAAAATTCAAGAAGGCATTCCTATCTGGATGACCAGAGAGACCGTTTCACATCAACTCCCCTGCCAGATCATCTCTACAATGCAGAAGTTTTTGGTGTACCTTATATCTATGGTCATGCAGAAAGCACAGGCGGACATCTCTGGGTTGTGGGGAATAATGCGCGTTTATTCGACTATTTCCTGCCTGAAAGGTGGAGGAAGACGCCTTCTATAAAACTGTCCGATACCAAAGATGTATTTTACACAGTCACGAAGGATAATGTTCATATTGTCTGGGAAACTTCGATGGTGGGGGAGATGCCTGATGACTCAGATGAATATCATGCCGCAATTCGTGAGTTCAGCATAAACAGTCCCTTTGAAGAATTTGCGATAGCTCATGCATTAAATCAAAATGGTGTGCCATGTGCTTACGTGAGAGCTATATATATGACAGGCAGTAATAAGATAGAATCATCATCGGACAACCGGAAATACGAATCGCATAAAAATATTCTGGACCCTGAAGGTAATCCCATCCTACAGGAAAATCATAATTATATTACTATCCGAGGTTATTACAATGGTCCTGATCATTGGGTTGCGGATCAGAAAGGCCCGTTGCATGTACCGATTGATCTTAGCAAAGCTGTTATCAAGGGGCTTATTAATAAATCTCTATGTGACATGCTCATCGAAGAAGTCAAAGAAAATCTCAGGCGTGTTAACTATGACGGCTCATTATTAAAGCCCGATGATCTTCTGTTAGCTACCAGCAAAAATAGCGAAATAGTAAAAGATGATACGGGTAATCCTTTAGTTGTAATCTGCAATTTTGAACATATAAATTGTATGAAAGAGTCCTGATATTTCCCTCTGAGATTAAACCAAGCGATTGAGTAGCAGAAAAATTAATTGTGGCAGTAACGATGCCAAAATGATAAATACAGCGCAAGATTGACATGTAAAAAAAATTTACACTAAACTTCAAACTCTTTGATTTTCAACTAGTTATGTCTTGGTAGATTTCTTGCACGAGTCATTTTGTGTAGTCTTGGCGGTCACCGAAAATGTCGTAAGAAAACTCAACTAAAGTACATTACTTGTTAACAAATCAAATATTGAGTTATAATTAGGGTATCTTCATATTTCTTTAATTTATTAATATTCATAGTGTGTAATTGGTTAATTTATGCTTGGGGAACAAAAAAAGCAGAAATCCCGCATTGGTGAACTACTGCTGGACTATGGTTTAATTACCCAGGATCAGCTTTCGAGGGCCCTTGACAGTCAAATCCAGAGTGGCAGTCGCCTTGGCTCGATTCTTGAGGAAATGGGTTATCTTGATAATGATACCCTTTTAAATGTGTTAAGCAAGCAATATGGCCTGCCTTTTGTGAACCTGTTTGAAGTCAGTGTTCCAACGGATACACTTAAACTGCTCCCGTTTGAACAGGTAAAGTCGTTTAAAATATTGCCCTTCAGAAAAAGCAATGATACATTGTCGCTGGCTATGGTGGATCCTCATAACGTGACCGCTATCCAGAATGTTGAATTTGCTATAGGCGGCAGTGTCAAACCTTTTGTGGTACCACATTTTCAGATGGATAAAGCTATCAGCAATTTTGAGAAAGAGGGTTATGGTGACCTGCTTTTTGAAGGAGAGAAGCTTAAGGAGGGAAAGGTTCTGGCAGAATCCAGGCTTCCGAACATATTGTCACTATTGAAGCTTATGCTTGATTTTAAAGCCTCAGATCTCCATCTTGTTGCAGGTGCTCCTCCAAGCATGAGAGTGGATGGTGAGCTCAAGCGGCTTTCGATGCCAGCAGTAAGTTCCGCCCAGATGAAGGATTTCATATCTGAAATTATTGCAAAAGAAAAAATGGAGGAGTTTGAAAGGGAGAAGGAACTCGATTTTGTCCTCTCTATTTCGGATACCGGGCGCTTTCGGATGAATGTTTATAAGCAGAGAAATTCTATCTCACTTTCTGCCGGGTTGATCTATGACAGCATTCCCTCAATCGCAAAGCTTAACCTTCCTGACTGGATCGTGGACTATGCTTTAAAACCTGAGGGGTTGATTTTAATCGGCGGTCTGGCAGGCCAGGGGAAAACCACAACAGCATCTACACTTGTTAACGTGATAAACACTCACAGGAGATGCAACATTGTAACACTTGAGGATCCCATTGAATACCTGCACAGACATAATAAAAGCAATGTTAACCAGAGAGAAATCGGGATCGATACTGAATCATTTGCAGCGGGACTATGGCATGTTATGAGACAGGACCCTGACGTTATAATGATCGGGGATTTAAGAGACCCTGAAAGTATAGCTATTGCGTTGAACGCTGCGGAGACAGGACATTTGGTTATAGGCACAATTCATTCATTAAATACGGTCACTGCGATCGATAAAATATTAAACATTTTCCCTGAACATCAGTTGCCCCAGATCAGGATGCAGCTTGCCGATACCTTGATTCTCCTTTTTTCACAGAAACTTATCCCTGGGAAAGATGGTGAAGGCAGAATAGTTGCTTATGAAAAACTGACTAATTCAGCGAGGGTGGAACATCTTATAAAAGAGGGAAATTCTTCCAATATTAAATCACTTATGCAGGTTGCTGCTGACGATATGTTGTCGATGGATCAGTGTATAGCCAAACTGTGTTTTGAAGGAAAGATTTCGTTTGAAGATGGTTTGAGATTTGCCGACAATCCCACCTACCACAAGGAATTAATCAAAGCAGGTAAGTTTTAATTAGCCTGATTTTATAACATCATTTTTCTTCTTCCCCTCTGTCATTACCTCGTCTTATTTGTCATTTTTCCCGACTCGATCGGGGAATCCAGGTTAAATTTATAACATACGGGGCTCTGCCCCAAACCCCGGTTCATTTTCTTGCGCGGCCAAGAAAACGAAACCAAAAGAAGGCCGCCTGGTGATTGTTTCTTAACGGGCTATTTCAGGCCTGCCTGCTAAATTAAAATAGCCGCTTTGCTTCTCATTTTAATTCTTAACGCATTCAGTCCCGAATCATCCCTAAAACAATCA
>CAYPIT010000110.1:0-7575 GCA_964410825.1 uncultured Nitrospiraceae bacterium | reverse complement strand
ATGGAAGGGAAGTCTCTTATTTAGCAATTGTGTTTTAAAATAGATTTTAATGAATTATATTTTTTTGTCCTTTACCGTCGTTATCATTTCCATTGTTGTTTTTATAAATTTCACATAATTCAAAGCTTTTGCTACAGAGATATACAGCTCGCTCAATATCCTGACTGCTCATTTTTACACAATAACAGTGATCAAATGGATCCTCAAGAAACGGACACAGTTTTTTATCTACAGGTATTTTAATGACGTTCTTCTCTATCGACATATGAAACTTAGACGCAATTAATATGCCAGATAGATAGTAATTATTATAAGGCGGATTTAATTAGATAATACAATGAGTTATACGATTAAAGCACTCAGCTGTTTTTTGGGTTAGTAGTAGCAAGGCACAAGGTGCGTTGTCACACTAATGTGTCAGTCACGCCACAGTCGGTGAGATGTAAGGAGTGAGACGTAAAACGTGAGATGTGAACTGCCTACCGCCTATAACTCATGACCTCTAACCTCTAACCTTCCACTTTCTTACTCTTTTTCTTGGACAATATTGAACTCTTTAATTTTTCTGTAAATGGACCGGCGACTGATTCCCAGAAGTGCAGCTGCTTTGGTCTTGTTCCAGGCGGTTTTTTCCAGGGCACTGAGAATCACTTCAGGATTATCAATGTTTCCATTATCTGATATGGATGTATCATCAGAAGAGTGGGTTTTAATCTCCGGAGGGAGATGGGCTATTGTAATAGCTGAATGTCTGCAAAGGATGAAGGCATGCTCAAGAGTGTGTTCAAGTTCTCTTACGTTTCCGGGCCAGTTATAGTTCATAAATAATTTTTCAACATCCTTAGAGATGGATGTAATATCCTTAGTAAACTTGTTATTGAATTTCTTCATGAAATGGTTTATAAGAAGAGGGATATCTTCGCGGCGTTCCCTGAGAGGTGGCAGATTGATTTTCATTACGTTAAGCCGGTAATACAGGTCTTCCCGAAATTCACCTCTATTTACTTTTTCTGAAAGGTCCTGGTTTGTTGCTGCAACAACTCTTACATCCACTTTAGAAGTTCTTGAATCTCCAACACGCTCAAACTCTTTTTCCTGAAGGACCCGTAACAGCTTAATTTGTATTTTAGGCGAGATATCAGCAATTTCATCAAGAAAAATTGTCCCGCCATCAGACATCTGAAAGCGACCGACTTTATCTTTGATAGCTCCTGTAAACGACCCCCGGACATGCCCAAAAAGTTCACTTTCGAGCAGGTTTTCAGAAAGAGCGGAACAATTTACCTTAACCAGTGAATTACTGCTTCTGTTACCTTTATAATGCAGGGCCTCTGCTACAAGCTCTTTACCTGTTCCACTTTCTCCTGTAATCAGCACTGTGGTCTCAACATCAGTAAGTAAATCTATAAGGGAGTAAACGTCCTGCATATTTTTGCTTTTACCTATAATTCTATGGAATTTCTGACGTTCATTCAGTTCTTTTTCAAGCCCTGTCAAACGAGTTTCATCCCTGATTACCATAATCGCTCCGGAAAACTTATCATGACGGTTAATGAGAGGGAAGGTTGTTAATGATACAGTCTGTCCCTTGCGGTTATTAAACTGACAATCCAGGCTGCTCAATTCAACAGATTTTTTTGTGCTTATAGTTTCTGTTAATGCCTCAATGCATTTACCGCTGCAACTGCCTGACAGAGCACTAAAGGCCTTTCCTATATCATTACGTGTTAACCCGCAAATATTTTTGGTAGCATCATTAATTTCAAGTAATGCCAGATCCTTGTCTACTGAGATAATGGCATCTTTAACGCTTCTGAAAATAGCCTCCAGATTTGAACGGTATTTTTCTTTTTCAACAATTACTGTTTTATGCTGAAGGGCAACGTCAATTGCATGCAAAAGGTTGTCTCTTTGAATTGGCTTAGGAATATAGTCAAAGGCTCCGAGGCGTATGGCTTCCGACGCGGTCTCGATATTTGGATATCCTGTAATCATGATAACAGGGCAGTCAAGCCTTCTTTTTTTTATTTCGCGCAAGACATCTATTCCTGATTTTCCCTTAAGGATGATATCTGCGAAAATTACGTCAAAGTCAGATTTGGAAATACAGTCTACTGCTTCATCAAAATCTTCTGCGGTAGCAACATCGTAATCTTCACCAGTTAAAAATCGTTTAAAGGTAAACCTTATGCCTTCTTCATCATCTATTATCAGTATTCGTGCTTTCATATTTCTGCTCTTTAAAAAGACGGTAAGCTGACAGTTATTTTAGTATATTCTCCATCTAAACTGTTGATCGATAATTTTCCTTTATGCTCATTTATAATCCCATGACTAATACTCAGTCCCAATCCGCTTCCAATTCTATTAGGCTTTGTTGAGAAAAAAGGATTTATTACTTTGTCGATTATTTCGGAAGGTATGCCTGTAGCGTGGTCGTGAAATGTAATACGCACAAATGGTCTGTTATCGATAGATATTTCTTCAGAATTAATTTCAAGTATTTTGTTTTTGTGTGCTTCCGGATATTTCTGATTTAAAGCAAAACGGGCATTACTGATAATATTCAGGAAAACCTGTTGAATTTGCTGAGGATGAGCGTAAATTTTAACCGTTTTTTCAGAAATATTAATTCTTATATCTATGGCATCTTTCTTTAATTGCGCAGATGTCAGAGACAGCATATCTGAAAATAGTTCATGAAGATATATTAAACTTTTATCTTCCTTTCTTATCCGGGCAAAAGACAGGAGACTTCTGACAATGGTTGCGATCCTGTCTCCGTCATGCATAATCCTGCGGGCGATTTCATCGTCTCTTTTTTCTTTTTCAAATTCATCGCACATTAATTGAGCATAGTTGATAATGTTATTAATCGGGTTATTAATTTCATGGGCTACACCGGCAGCCAGTTCACCGAGGGAAGCAAGGTGCCTTGTACGGGTAGCATCTGCCTGTAAATTTACATTTTCAGTAATATCTCTGGCTAATTCGATAATGGTCCTTATATTACCGGAATCATCCTTAATGGGAAAGGACCTGATATCCCAAATCTTGCCTTGCACAGTCGCTATTTCGGCGGTTTCTTCATTTCCGGTTTTAAAACTATTAAGAACGGGACAATTTTCGCATGGAGAAAAAATATTGCAACATAAGTTATAACAATATTGCCCGGTAAGCTCAGATGAATCTTCATTAAACACAGAAGCAGCCGCTTTATTGGCCCACTTTATTTTCAGATCCGGGGATAGAAGCAGAAGATTGTCCGGTATACCATCAAGCAATATATTGAACTCCTGTGAAAGGTTTTTGTGCTTGAGTTCACTTTTCTGAAGAGCTTTAACCGCCTCTTTCCGTTCATCGATTTTTTCTATAAGTTTAAGATTGGATGCCTTTAGTTCCGAAGTTCGCTCATCTACCCTTGATTCAAGTTCATCCTTTGCTTTCTGAATCGCCCCCTCTGTTTTCTTCCTCTCGGTAACATCTCTTGCGATATGTATTAAGCCAATTAATTTATTGTCCTTGTCAAACCGGGGCATGGATCTGATTTCAATATACATATTTAAATGTGGCTCAAATATTTCGAAATTTGCGGGTTTTCCTGTTAACAGACAATCGCAACTGGGACATCCATCAGGAGGCTCCTCTGTGCCGTGGTAATGCTTGAAGCATTTGAATAAATGATGACCATCATCATTGGGAAGTTGCAATATATTTTGAGCAGCCTTATTTGCATAGATAATATTAAAATCTTTGTCATGGATAGTAACCATGTCGGTAATTGCATTAAATATTTCTTCCCAGTCGTGCCTTGACTGGATATCAAAATCTCCAAAATTGCTATGTAATTCATTTACTGTCTGGGATTTTTTATTCATAATTCTTTTGGAAGGTTATTTACACAGCTTATTAAATTATATATATTGTAACTTAAAACAATTAATTTAAACAATCTGATTTAGTGCCAAGAGTCCCTCCAATGTTTTTGTATGACTCGAGAACAAACATTGTTACCACTGTTGTCATCCTCCGGCCTGAAGGCTGTGTCACAATCCAGCAACACATATTGTCATTGTCCGGCTTGACCGGACAATCTAGTAAGCACTGTAATGGAATTAGCCATATCTCATCAAATATGAAAGATGATATTTTAGATAGAACCTCTGGATTCCCCGATCAAGTCGGGGAATGACTTTTAGCATATGATATGCAGTTATTAGAAAAGGGGGTAAAATTCATAATAAAGGAATTACATTAAGAATCTGCTACTGAGTTGTCGATAACGAGCAGGTTCAACCTTGATATGAAGTACCTAAAGTATATAACGGCTTAAATCCTCATCTTTAATAATATCACTTAATTTTCTGCTTACATAATCAGCGTCTATCGTAATTTTATCGCCTTTCAAATCAGGCGCTTCAAAGGATATGTCTTCTAAAAGTTTCTCAAGAACAGTATGAAGTCTGCGTGCTCCAATGTTTTCTGTTTTTTCATTAACAAGAGCTGCTGTGGACGCAATTTCTTCAATTGAATTATCGGAGAAATTAATATTTACTCCTTCAGTTTCAATAAGAGCGATATATTGTTTTATTAATGCATTTTTTGGCTCCTGCAATATTCTCAGAAATTCATTTTTTCCAAGGGCATCCAGTTCAGTTCTTATCGGGAACCTTCCCTGCAGTTCGGGAACCAGATCAGATGGTTTTGAAACACTGAAAGCGCCTGCCGCAATAAATAATATATGATCAGTTTTCACCGGGCCATGTTTTGTAGATACGGTCGAGCCTTCAACAATCGGAAGCAGGTCTCTCTGTACGCCTTCTCTGGAGACATCAGGGCCATGGCTCGAACCCCTTGATGCGATCTTGTCAATTTCGTCTATAAAGATTATTCCGTTTTGTTCTGCCCTTTCGATCGCCTCTCTTGTGACTTTATCCATATCTATAAGTTTGCCGGCTTCTTCCTGTTTAATAATGCGGATAGCTTCCGGCACTTTGACTTTTTTCCTTTTTGGCTTCTCAGGCAGAATATTTCCGAGCATTTCTTTCAGGTTGATCTCCATTTCATCCATGCCCATATTTGAAATTACTCCGAATGGAACAACTTTCTCACGCACTTCAAGATCGATATACCTGTTGTCGAGTTTGCCTTCTCTGAGCTGGGCTTTCAGTTTTTTACGGGTTTCATTGTGGCGCTGATTTTCATCTCCTGTTGATACCTCAGTCTCTTCCGCAGGCGTTTTTCTGGGAGACTTTAAAGGTGGCAATAATAGGTTAAGGATTTTTTCTTCAGCGAGTGACGCTGCTTTCTCCTGGACAGTCTCGATCTGCTCGGTTTTAACCATATTAAGGGCCAACCCTGTCAAATCCCTTATCATCGACTCTACGTCTCTGCCCACATATCCTACTTCTGTAAATTTTGATGCCTCCACTTTTATGAATGGAGCCTGAGCCAATTTTGCAAGTCGTCTAGCGATCTCGGTTTTCCCAACTCCTGTAGGGCCGATCATGAGAATATTTTTAGGTAATATTTCATCTTTTAAATCATCGGATAATAACTGCCTTCTCCAACGGTTACGCATCGCAATTGCCACCGCCTTCTTTGCATTATCTTGACCGATTATATATTTGTCGAGTTCCCCAACAATTTTTTTAGGAGTCAGATTGTGCATTCAATTCCTCTATATTGATCGATTCATTTGTATAAATGCATATTCCTGAAGTAATCTTCATTGCTTCTCCGACTATTTCCTTTGGTGACAGTTGTGTATGTATCAATAGCGCTTTTGCAGCCGAAAGGGCATAAGGGCCTCCAGAGCCTATAGAAGCGATCCCGTCTTCGGGTTCAAGTACATCACCATTGCCGGATATGATAAATGAGTGCTCCCTGTCTGCAACAACAAGCAGTGCTTCCAGACGTCTGAGAATTTTATCTGTCCTCCACTCCTTTGCAAGTTCAACAGCAGCCCTCGTAATGTTACCCCTGAAAGTCTCTATCTTTTCCTCAAACTTTTCAAATAGAGTAAAGGCATCTGCAGTAGCACCTGCAAAGCCGGCCAATATATTGTTGTCATACATTTTTCTGATTTTCTTTGCGTTGTGTTTAAAAACAGTCTGCCCCAAAGTAACCTGTCCGTCTCCGCCTATGGCAACTTCGTTGTTTTTTCTTACACAGAGTATTGTTGTTCCGTGAAACCGTGAATCAGATAAATTAACCATTTCTTTCTCCGAAATGTGAATTAATGTCTGTGCATAAAGTCAGCTTTTGTCATTGTCCGGCTTGACCGGGCAATCCGGAAGTCTTAAAAAATACTGGATTCCCCGGTCAAGCTGGGGAATGACTGGTAATAAAAATCATAATTTATAAACAGACTCTAATTCGGCGAATAATATTTCTATGTTAAATAACAGAGCAATAATTATACTTTATTCATCATCTTTTGCGAAAGGGTGGGCTTTATCATAAACCTCTGAGAGATGCTTTATGTCCACATGAGTATATTTTTGGGTAGTTGACAGGGATGAATGTCCAAGGAGTTCCTGAATCGATCTCAGATCAGCGCCTTGATGAAGTAAATGCGTTGCGAAGGTATGTCTCAGACCGTGAGGGCTGAGATTGCCCTTCATTTTGATCATTCTGCAATAATGTGACAATACACGCCTTACACTCCTCTGTGTAAGCCTGGATCCACGATTATTTATGAACAGCGCGGCTGTCTTTTTTTTCTGCGACATTCTCTCGGGCAAATAATTTTGCAGCGCTTCCATTGCCTTTGAACCGATAGGGATTATTCGCTCTTTTCTTCCCTTGCCTTTTACGCGTATAAGGTACTCTTTAATATCCAGATCGCTCATATCCAGGGAAGTGAGTTCAGATACTCTGAGACCAGATGAATAGAGGAGTTCAAGGATCGCTTTATCTCTTGTCGGTTTAAATGTATCTCCCTGCGGTGTTTCCATTAAAGAAAAAACTTCATCAATAGAAAGGAATCTTGGCAGATCTCTCGGAACTTTTGGGCTGGCAACGAGTTTTGCAGGGTTCATTTTGACATGTCCTTCTCTATGCAGATATTTAAAAAAAGATCTGATAGTTGCGAGCTTTCTTGATATGGATGACTTTTTAAGTTTCCGGTGGTGAAGTGATGCGAGAAAACTCCTGATATCAAGATTGTCTATTTCTTTTGGTTTCTTGGATACAAAATCAAGAAATTCATTTAAATCAAGAGTGTATGATTTCAGTGTATGGGGGGATACATTCTGCTCTGATTTTAAAAAAAACAGAAATTGTTCAAATAATTTTTTCGATTTTTGTTCCATTCTGTGTATTGTAATTTTAATATCCCAAAGTTGCAAGGTGAAAAGAATATTTACAACTTCCTGACGATAAAGAATAATTTAGCGTTGTTTGGAACTGTCTTTTAGTTGCTTATTTGCGCAATTATACTAATATGCTATACTTATACCTGTTATTAAAATTTTATATTGGACAGAATATAAAAGTAGATGTTAAAGTTATATACATGATCAAATTAAACCGAACTCTTATGCTTCAAATAAATAGAGTTAGCATAATTTC
>CAYPIT010000109.1:0-7587 GCA_964410825.1 uncultured Nitrospiraceae bacterium | reverse complement strand
CATAAAATTTGTCAAAACTTTATCGATCTTTTCTATTTCATTGCTGATAACCTCTGCGTCCTCTTTTGTCATGTCAGGCTGATCCTTATACGCCTGAAAAAGCATCTTTAGGGTAGTCAGGGGATTCTTGAGTTCATGCGCCAGGCCAGCTGATATCTGTCCTACTGAAGAAAGTTTCTCAGCTTCTAAAAGATGAGTGTATGTATATGCTTCCTCCATTTTTTCCTTGGTTGATCGCAACTGCATAGAAAGACGGTTAAAGTTTCTTGCAAGGTAACCTATCTCATCTCCATACTTCACATCAACTCTTCCGCCGAATTCTCCCCTGCCGAGGACCTTTGTAAATTCCACAAACTTGTTCAGCGGTTCAGTTATGAAACGACTTAGAATAAATGAGGCAGCAATCCCGATAAATAATACCAATATTATTACAGGCACAGTAATATATCTCATTTGTGTAAGGGTATGACGCAGGCTGTCTTCCCTGATGCCCAGATGAAGAACTGATTGCGTCCCCTTCAGCATGCTTACTCCGATATCTCTTATGTAGCCTTTTTCAGTTTCGAGCAACTGCACATTCATATCCTGACCATCAAGTGGATTCCAGGATAAAATATCACCAGGCAAATTATCCGGGAAAGTATGTTCAAATATGACTCCATGCTCGTTTGTAACTAAGATATATTCTATGTCTTTCTCCTTGCCTAAGACCTCATTTAGTGCCTTTGCTGTCTGAAAATGGTCTTTCAAAAGTATGTAGTTCGCAATCCTGTCAGAGAGATTTCTTGAAATAGATACAGCTTTTTTTTCAAGCTCTTTCCTGAAAGCATCGATAATTACTGATCTTATGGGAAGTAAAGTGAAAAATACGACACTTATTACAATCGCGGTTGAAAGGATAGTGATTTTTGATCTTAATTTCATTTTTCCAGTAGACCGTATTTTTTTGCAAGAAACATGACCCTGTTGAGTTCCAGTTCATCAATCTCTGAAAAACCCAGAGGCATTTCTGTCATTTCCCAATCTATAAGTAATTTTTTATGTTTACCCGCTGGTTCAAAATCGAGCAGGGCCAACTTCACTGCTTTCACTATCGTACTGTCAACAGACCTGTTATAGGCAATAAGGCTGCTCGGGTAGGGATCTGATATCTTAATGATTTTTATTCTTTTTTCTGATGCCAGCCGGTTTGCAAGAATATCCTGAACCCCTCCAGCGTCACACTCTCCGTTCAAAACCGCCTTTATGGAATTTATGTGTGAGCCGGTATATATAAATCTGCCCAGGTTATCCAGAGTAATGCCCTCATCTTCAAGCATTTTTCTTGGAATCAGATGACCCTGTGTTGACATCTTCGATCCGAATGAAAAACAGTGACCCCTGATGTCTCGTACTTTATTAATGATACTGTCCGGTGTTGAAAAAATTACCGCATGGTAACGGGGGTCTCCCTCCTGATTAACACTGCTAACAAGATATTTTATCCCGTACTTCTCTGCACCGATCACGTAACTTACCGTCCCAAGAGAAGCAAAATGGGTGATGCCCTTGCCCAGATTCTCGACCGTATCCTCATACTTTCGAGTAAATCGTATTCTAAATCTCTTGCCTGTGGTTTTTTCAAGATATTTTAAAAAAGGCGTGTAGATCTGGACTTCTTCTTTAGGGCCCAGCCTAAAATCAAAACCAAACCATAGTGTGTTTGGTTGAGCAATGTTTACACTTTTTCCTGTTGCAGCGGATTTTTTATAAAGACTGACTTTTTTAGGGGTTTCTCTTTCGTTACAACCAGAGGTTATAAAAAAGACCGAAAAAAAAATTAAAAAAAGCCTGAAATATATATTCATATACATTACAAACGGCATTTTGCAAATACTTGCTTAATAGTCTGTCGTTATAAATTCCATTATAACTGAACGGGTTAGTTATGTGATATACTGAATCATCACCGGGAATGACAGGAATTAAAGCTACAATGCCATTGAATTTTTCTGCCCTTCAACAGGCTGCCAGGGCTGCCGGAGAAGATAAAGCTGAAACATTTACTTCACTTACAGGTTCATCAAAAACCCTCTTATTCATGATCTTACCGTTTCCAAGTCTTCTATTGTGCAGTTCTGATACTGAGGCAAATGCATTTTATAAAGATGCTGCTTTCTGGTCGAAATTTTTAAAGACCGAAGGACCTATTCTCATCCCGCCTTCAGGTGACTCTAAACGCCTGAAAAGTCTTTCCGACTTATACGCTATAAATCCAGATAAGATTATCACGACTGTTGATTCTTCACTTTTGCCGGTCTGGAACATAGACGCTTTCCCTGTGCAAAACATATCTAAAAAAATGTCGATTAACAGGGCAGATTTTACCCGGAATCTGTACAGCCAGGGATATCATAACGTTCCGGTGGTAACAGGAGAAGGTGAAATAAGTGTCCGCGGCGGAATAATCGATATCTTTTCTCCTGACATTGAGAATCCTGCAAGAATAGAATTTTTCGGTGATGATATTGAATCTATAAGGCATTTTGATGTAACCACTCAATTATCAATTAAAGAAATTGACAATGTACAAATATCTCCAGCTATGGAGCCCGATGATGGCCCAAATCTCATGGACCTGCTTGCAGAACGAAAGATGGTATTAAATGAACCGGATGAGATAAAAAGGCTTAAGCCGGATTTTACACGGATATGCAATGAATTAAAACAATTAAATTTCACATCATTGCCGCTTGAAAACGAAGGATTCAATTGCTCCATAAAGAGTGCCGCAGGTTTTGGACTCCTTAGAAATGAGCGGCAGTCTATCGAAGATTTTGCAGCAAAAGTCAAAAAGTTAAAGAGCGATTTTAATATCATGATAGTATGCATTTCAAAGGGGCAGGCCAAAAGGCTTCAGGACCTGTTCGCTGACCAGGATATATATGTCCCTGTCCTAAATGGCGACGATACTTCTGAACATAGTTACAAAGCTTTTATTACACTTGGCGAATTGAGCAATGGGTTTTCATATCTGGACAGCATCGTCCTTTCGGACAGAGATATTTTCGGACAGCGACCAGCCTATAAAGCGATAAAAGAATCAAAAGTATCAAAGCTGATTTCGTCAATTGAGGATTTTAAAGAGGGAGACTATATTGTTCACATTGAACATGGAATAGGGAAATTTCTGGGCATAAAAAAAGAGAAGATAGAAGGCAATGAATCTGATTTTATCACGATCGAATATCTTGGAGGAGATAAACTCTTTGTGCCTCTGGAGCGAATAAATTATGTACAGCGATTTAATGCACCGGAAAATGTCAGGCCCAAAATAGATAAACTCGGCGGGAAGACATGGCAACGTACAAAGAAAAGAGTGAAGCAGAAGATCAAGGATATGGCCGAGAAACTGATCAGGGTATACGCCAAAAGAACGACATCATCAGGCAACGCTTTTTCTGATGATACAGAAATACATAGAGAGTTTGATGGATTTTTCACCTATGAAGAGACTCCTGACCAGTTGTCCTCGATAGAGGAAATCAAGCGGGATATGGAGCAGACTGTCCCGATGGACAGATTACTCTGCGGTGATGTAGGTTACGGCAAAACAGAGGTGGTAATGCGGGCATGTTTCAAATCTGTTTATGATTCAAGGCAGGTGGCGGTGCTTGTACCAACAACAATACTTGCTGAACAGCATTTCGAAACATTTACTGCAAGATTTTCTGCCTTTCCTGTAAAGGTCGATTTTCTTAGCCGCTTCAAAAACAGAGCAGAACAGAAACAGACGATCAATGCGCTTGCCGAGGGACAGATAGACATCATCATAGGAACGCACAGGCTTCTGGGAAAAGATGTTGTGTTCAGCAACCTTGGCCTGCTTGTAATAGATGAAGAACATAAATTTGGAGTAACGCATAAGGAAAAAATTAAGGCTCTTAAATCCAACGTGGACGTTATTACTCTTTCGGCTACCCCGATCCCAAGAACATTGCATATGGCGCTATCAGGCATCAGGGGAATGAGCACTATAGACACGCCTCCGGAAGACAGGCTTGCCGTAACAAGTATGGTTGCCAGGTTTGATCCATCATTGATTAGAGAAGCGCTAGAGAAAGAATTAAACAGGAACGGGCAGGTATTTTTTGTACATAACCGCATTCATGACATTCATCAGATCGCAGGTTTTATTGGAGAACTCGTACCTGCAGCTCGGATAGCTATAGCTCATGGACAGATGAACGCAAAAGAGCTTGAAGAGGTTATGAGGGCTTTTTTTCACGGAAAAATTAATATCCTTGTCTCTACTGCAATAATTGGATCTGGTCTTGATATTCCCTCGGCAAATACAATATTTATAGATCGAGCTGACAGGTTCGGTCTTGCTGATCTGTATCAGTTAAGAGGGCGTGTAGGCCGATCTGATATTAAGGCGTATGCATATTTTCTCATACCCGGCAAAGATGTAATCACCGACGAGGCAAGAAAAAAGCTCCAGGCCATACAGGAACTCGGATATCTCGGTGCAGGTTTCAGGCTTGCCCTGAAGGACCTCGAAATAAGGGGAGCTGGTAACCTGCTTGGTGCCGAGCAGTCAGGACATATTGAAGCGGTCGGTTTTGATATGTATATGAAAATGCTCGAGACAGCGGTAGCTGAGTTGAAAGGGGAAAAAATATCGCCCTCCATAGAACCTGAGCTTGATCTTCAGGTCAATGCCCTTATTCCTGATAATTACATTGAAGATCCTGAACTGAGAATGAGTATCTACAGAAAAATAGCGAGCGCCAAAAACACTAAATCACTTATTCATATTCTTGATGAATTACGCGACAGGTTTGGTCCTCCGAGTGAAAAGACGAAAAAGTTACTGGATATCATGGAGCTAAAGCTAATCGCAATGAAACTTTTCATAAGCAGGATACAGAATATGGCAGGAAAAATCAGAGTCCTTTTTGCCCCCGATTCACCAGTTCCCTCAGAAAAAATATTTTCTCTTTACGAATCCCGAAAAAAATATCTCAAATTTCTTCCTGAAGGTGGGATTGAACTGGATTTAAGGGGCAAAAAGTGGTGCGATATCTTCAGAGAATTAAAGGAGTTAATGGAAGAGCTTGTTGATACTGATATTAAATCTGCAAGTTAACCTGCATTATTTGTAAATATCTTGCATAAAACAAGGCAGGCATCCAAAAAAACTTTTTGGGAGCGGCTCTTATCAATCAGGCTTCATATACAATTTGTACTTTAATAAGTCATATAGATCTCTTTCATATAAATGCATGATGCCGTATTCAAAAAGTTTTTTTGGATGCCTGCTTTGTTAAGTGAATAATATAGGCTAATAATTAATTAAGTCCATTAGGCAGTTCATTAGATCATAGGAGTCAGACCTTTGGCAATAAAAGAGGATGCTCATTATAAGCATTACTATTGATATAAGGAGAAGCCAAAAAGGCATTTTGAGACTTTTTTTATCTCCTTCCGATTCAATAATGCCACTTTGGGATTGCTCTTCAGCAAGCACAGGATGCTCTGGTTGTTCTTCTTCACGCTCTAGAACTGTTTCATCTGTTTTCTTTTCTACTACATCTTCGGGTTTTTTATCGGGTGCCACAGGTTCTTTTATTGAATCTTCTTTCACAATGGGCGGGGTTTGTTGCTTTCTCTCCTGATTTTTGAGAGAAACCACATAATGAAAAATTTCTTTTGACAACCCCATTCCTTCTGCAGCCGCATAGACATCATGAACATCCACCACTGTTTTTTTTCTTTCCAAGGCCACGTTAAGGGATACGTCGCACAACGAATTGATTACACGGGGAGTACCTCCTGAGCTGAAGGCTAAAACTAATGCTTCCCAACCTGTATCAGAAAATATGGATGACTGGCCCCCGGCCACATGAATACGATGAGCAATGTACTTATGTAATTTATCGGCATCCATCTTTCCTATAATTTCAAGGGCAGCAATGCGCTGCTTGAATGGTTCCATTTCAGGCCTGTTAATTGTCTCCATAATTTCCTCCTGCCCAAGCAGTAGGATCTGAAGAAGCTTGGAAGATGCTTCTTCAAGATTGTTCAGTAAGCGAATGCCATTGAGAGTATCGTCCGTCATCAGATGCGATTCATCAATTATCATGAGACATTTACTTCCTTCAGAATTAATTTTTATGAGAGCATCCTTTATATCCCTTATGATAAACACCCTCTCGGATGATGATGGTTTCAGTCCAAGTTCCTGAGCAAGAAACTGAAAAAGGTCTGAACTGGTTTCTGGAGGTTCAGCCATCCATATGAGTCTGAGGTCATGAGAAAATTCAGAAATTATCATCTGACTCATGGTTGTCTTTCCAGAACCTATCGGCCCGGTTACAACCATCAAACCCCTGCCTGCCTCTAAAGAAGCTCTTATTTTGTGATGGATCCTTGCATGATCCCCTTCATCAAAAAAGAACGCCGGATCAGGCACATTTTCAAAAGGCAGCTTATTGAGACCAAAATGTTCAGTATACATATTACCCTAAAACTCCTCGTCTTCAGGTGTAAGCTTTACCTCAACCCTGCGATTATTAATTCTACCCGCAGCTGTTTCATTAGAATCTATCGGTCGACTGTCACCATATCCGACCACAGATATACGCTCAGGGGATATACCGTTCTTTATTAAAATCGAGGCTACAGCCTTTGCCCTGAGAAAGGACAATTCCATATTATTGATATAACGCCTTCCAGGAGATGACCTGATTGGCAAATTGTCAGTATGTCCCTCGATAACTACACGATGATCAGGAGATGCCACAATATCTTTGACGATAACCTGTACAGTATTAATAAGATCGTCACTAATTTCAACCTGCCCGGAACGAAATGCACCACTACCTATCACTGCTAAGACCCTTGCCTTTTTTTCAGTTCCTTGTGTTTTAGCATTTAACTGATCTTTTTTATCGTCAATTGCGAGCCTATCCTCTAACCTGGCAATAGTGGCCTGCAATTCTTTAACTAATGCCTTATTAACCACTTGTTCCCTGGTAAGTTGACTTGATATATCTTCTGCTTTGGGTGAAAGACCTTTTGACTCTACTGCTTGCGGTTTTTTCTGATAATAACTGTTATGTACAGGAATTCCTAATGCCCGGTATATGATAATACCGGAAAGTATATAGAGCAAAATAGATATTGCAATTATAAAGTTACGCATAATAATTTAATCGAAACAATATGTCATAAACTTAAGCGTATCTTAATTAACGAATCACATAATTTCAATAGATTAAGAGTAACAGTATACATATAAAACATAATATATGTCCCCTTTAGTTAGTGTCTGTGTATAAAGTCAGTTTTTGTCATTGTCCGGTTTGTTTTGTCATTGTCCGGCTTGACCGGACAATCCAGAACTCTTTAAAAACACTAAATTCCCCGAGCACGTCGGGGAATGACAGATTATTCATGAGATCTTGTTTTTGATTTTGAGACGTTATAACACTTATACTTATAAGGTATGATTTCTATTATCATTCCAACGTATAACTCTTCTACGTTTATGTCAAATCTTTTAGACTCGGTTTTTAAACAAGCCGTGAATGATATGGAAGT
>CAYPIT010000108.1:0-7893 GCA_964410825.1 uncultured Nitrospiraceae bacterium | reverse complement strand
TACAGCAAGAAAAAAATTCTCTTTCTCTTTTTTTAACTGAAAGCTATTGATATCTACAGGGGGGTAGATTACTGCTGAATCTTTATTGTAAGCCCGCCTGATCCTGTCTTTGATATAGCTGGAATTTGCGATGAAATAATTCACTTTTTGAGCAGTGGAGAAATCCCATTTTTTCAGACGATTCAGGACATATTTTGCAAGCATACCCTTTATTCCAGAATCAAGGCTTGATTCTTTGAGATACTGATTCTGTAAATCCCAAGCATATCGCATTGGAGTATGGCAATAGCAGATCTGGAGTTGATCCGGATTTTTCCTTATTCCCTTGGCTACTGAATGAGAGTTTGAAATTATTACATCATATCCTGACATATCAAATTTCCTGACTGCAAATGGCATAAGAGGGAGATAACTCCGGTATTTGTCCTTTGCCTGCGGAAGATTCTGAATGAATGAAGTTGTGACTTTCTTGTTCAGGATAAATCCTTTCTCGTTATCCGAAAGAAAATCAACCTGGCAAAACAGATCTGAATCAGGATAAAGCTTTACTATCTGTTCTAAAACCCTCTCGGAACCTGCGTAGTTCACAAGCCATTCATGGATGATAGCGATCTTCATGAAGATTTTGTCAGGAACGAGTGTTGTACGAAAAAAACCCCTTTATATACCCCTGCAAATAAATCAAGTGATAATTTCGCATTCCTGAAGAGTTAAGGTTCCTGATAATCAAAGCTATCCTTAAAGTTAATTCTGCAAATAATTTTAATGTCAAAACAAAAAAATTACTTAATGACGAAAAAATATGCTTTCTATATAATGCGCCTGTTCCGATCCCGTATAATTTTCTTTTTGAGAGGTTTTCTATATCTGATAAAGGATGATACACATCAAAGTCATCCAGTTTCTTTATTGTATATCCCTTTTTCAAGGCTCTCAATATTATGTCCGATTCTTCACCTGCGCCATAATCTGCCCCGGCTCCAAACGCTTCGTCAAATAACCCAATTTCATCAAATATTTTTTTATGAAAAAGCAACGCTATACTGCAAACGCTATCAAAGTTAATAAGACTGATTTCCTTCCCCATGACCGCTGATTTTTTTAAATAGGGTTTTCCTGTGTCCTGAATGAACACGCGCCCGCAGTAAATAAAAAGATTATTTCTGTTCTCAGTCAGGATATCAGTTATCTTACTGAGTGTATTGCCAAATAATATTGCATCATCGTCAAAAAATAAAAGCCAACTGCCTTGAGCATGTTTGATGCCGAGATTCCTCCCCCTTGATAGACCGATGTCTGATGATTGAAGATAGGTGATCTGTTTGAATTTGTAATTTTCTTCAAGAGCAGACTTGATATTACTATTCCGGTTCTGGTCAATCAGTATGATCTCAAAATCCCTGAAATCAGAGGAGATTATTGATTCCAGGGTGTTAGACAATATTGACCATGGTTTGTTTAACGTGGAAATTATGATTGAGATGAGCACGTTTGAAGCCATACTGTCATTTGTTCAAGAGTTTTCTGAGCACTCTCTTTACAGAGGGATTTTTTAATAGGTTATAGCGAACTAAATAATAAAGTGCTTTCACCAGTGATTTGTCTCTTATTACATTAAAGTGGAAAAATAAATAGGCATACTTTATCTTCCATTGTGGAAACTGTCTCATATTCAGTATTGATGTTGAAAAGTAACTGTGACTATATGTGTTATTATCCGACAGCATGCCTTTTTCTTTTGTATAGTTTCCCAATGCGGTCCCCATGTATGGATAGAATATAGAGATTTGCATGCGGTCAGGAGAAATTTCCCGATTTAACTTTATGGTTTCAAGGTAGTCATTATATGTCTCGTCAGGCATGCCTACCATATTATAAGACGACGTTTGCAAATTGAACTTCTTCAATAATTCAAAGGCATTTTTGATAACCTGGTTGGACATATGCCGTTTAAGAAATTTTTTTCTGAAAGTTTCGCTGCCACTTTCAATGCCTATGCTGATGATATTGCAGTTTGCTTCCTTTAATTTTTTACAGAGATCATCATTGATGGTTTCAGGTCTTGTATTGCAATTAAAAGGAATTCTGGTGAGTTTTTTGTACTCATCGAGAAAATAGTCAAGCCAATCCCTGTTTTTTATAAACGTATCATCATCAAAATTAAGGACAGGAGGGTTAAAAGTATAAATAAATGTATCAACCTCATCTATTGCCCGCTTAACTGATTTTGTGCGTATATATTTCCCTTTTCCTTTGTACAGATTTCTCAAACTGTTGTTGCAACAATATGTACAGTTATACGGACACCCTCTTGAAAACATCAGGGCAGGATAATTTAATATAGTCCTTTTGGAAAAGACCGAATAATCAGGAAAAGGGAGTTCATCGAGATCTTCTATAAGTTCCCCGATTTCATTACTGATGATCGTTCCATTTTGATTATTTCTGATACATATGTTCTGAGTACGGCAGTGATCTTCACCGGCATCCATCTTTTCAAGCAAATGTGTCAACGCACGATCTCCTTCTCCAAGGCAGATGCCGTCTATCTCTTTATTATTCTCAAGAATATCCTGGTAATGCGTTGCATGGTGTCCGCCGGCTAAGATGGGAATATCCGACTGTTTCTTTATGAGTTGAGCAGCCCGCAAAGCATATGGCCACTGGTTTGTAACAGAAGAAATGAGACAGAGTGAATAATCGTCTTTGCCGAGGTAAACTGCAAGTTCCTTTTCATTAAAGCGGTTAAATTGATAGAGATCAACCTCATGCCCTTTGTCCCTGATGATCCCGCACAGGGAGGCAATCCCGTGATTCACTGTCATGTCAAGCTTCACCGATGGAAACAGAAAAAGTATATTCATATTACCTTCTGCTCATCCGCAGCACACTGAATGCAATTGCTGCTAACGTTATAAGAATGTTATTGGTGAAGCCCGGACCCAGATATTTTTTTGCCATATTTATATTGCCATGCCTCAGACAAAGGTCTCTCAAACATAAATCATACTTTTTCCTCTCCTCAGCTCTGAGATCCTTTATGAAACTGTCTACGTCAAAATCATTATCCAGTTTAAGGCTTTGGTTATGCCTGTGATCGTATAATGCCAGCGCACCGATTTTAAACTGAGGTTCTGTCTTCATTATTGAGATATTGTTTCCCGTGTCTCTCCAGTGATATAACCTCTCATCGAGATTTATTATCTTCTTCCTCGCTGATATCCTGAGCCATAAATCAAAATCCTGCCCTACTTTGAAAGCGCTTCTGTATCCCCCGGCTTTCATATAATCTTCTTTTTTAAACATCATACTTCCATGTAAAAAGCAATTTCCGAATTTTAATATTTGTTTAGTCATGAACCAGCTTGTAGGCACGTTTGCATTTTTAATAAACTCTCCCTCGCTGTCAACAACCTTAGCACAAGTCCCGACCGCTCCGAATGATGGATTATGCTCCAGAAAATTTATCTGCTTTTTGAGCCTTTGCGGGAGAGAAATATCATCAGCATCCTGCCGTGCAAGATATTCCCCCTTTGATATGTCTGCAGCCTTTATCAGAGACCTTGTTAAGCCTATATTCTCCCTGTTGTGAATGACCCTGATACGGTCATCATTTTGAGAATACTCTAACAATATTTTCGGGGTTTTGTCCGAGGAACTGTCGTCGATAATTATAAACTCAAAATGTTCATATGTTTGTCCCAGGATGCTCGCAATTGCATCATTGAGAAACCGCTCTCCATTATAAACAGACATTAAAACAGATATTAGGGGTATCTTCATTTGTATTAAGGCGTATTCTTATGCAGGCCTGTTAAGAGATTATTTGAGCCTGCCAGCAATTTTCTTTAATAAATCGAATAAAAGAATTTGATATTTTCTGTTGGAGGCAGGAATTTTAAATCGGGGGTTTGCATGATAGTATTTATTGACACGGCTATTATGCCCTTTCAGATAGAGAATTTTATTTGAATCTTCATATTCAGTTAAATTATTATTTCTTACATAGTCATACAGGTCTGAACCCGGCAGGCCGACGTATATGTTTTTCATCACATAATCCGGATTTGCATCAGAGATAAAATTATCAGTGGCCTGTCTGTCCTGCTGTGTCTCTGTCGGTGCACCGACGACTAAACTGGCATATGTTTTAATCCCTGCTTCTTTGGCGAACCTGAAGGAAGTAATGAACTGTTCAACCGTTTCTCCCTTATTAAAGAATTCGAGCATTCTGGGACTGCCGCTTTCAACGCCTATGTAAAACACCCTGCATCCAGCCCTTGCCATCAATTTCTGATATTCCAGGTCATCAAGATTATCAACTCTTGTCTCACATATCCAATCTATCTTGATATTCTTTTTCAGGAGAAGTTCACAAAATTCGACAACTCTCGATTTTCTGAGAGTAAAGTGGTCTTCCCTGAAGTAGGCGCCTTTCAGGCCGTAATATTTGATCATAAACTCTATATCGGCAACTACCCTCTCTGCTGACATGCACCGGTATGTCTTTCCCCATATAGATTGAACAGAACAGAACTTGCAGCTGTAGGGACATCCCCTGCTTGTGTTAAATGTATACAAGGGATATGTATTAATCCACTGGTCAGTCCATTTGTATGGCCTGTGGATAAACTCTTCCCATGCCGGAAGGGGCAGGCTGTCCATGTCAGTAACCTTTTTCCCCTGTATAATTCTGTTTTGCTCATCATCAGACACTATATCCAGTATAGATATTTCCCCTTCACCTACCACAATGTGATCTACAAATTCAGGAATTGTATCTATTCCCACAGAAGTGTGCGGACCGCCAACAATGATTTTTCCATTCCATTTCTTTTTATCACGCAGTGCCTGCAGTTTATAAAAAATCGACAGCGTGTCCTGATAACATATCGTATTTGAATAGATACCGACAAAGTCTATCCCGTTGTTGATAAAAAAATCTGTTTCAAGGATATTGCCTGGTTTTAAATAGTTATCTTCAAAAAAAACGGTGTGGCCTGCTTTCTTTAATACAGAAATGAGAAATCCTACTCCCAGGGGCGGTCTTTTCTCTTCAGTTGAAAAAGGGGCCAGAGCAGGAGCTGCAGATGTCATCAATAATATGTTCATATTATAAATTTGCTCATGTTTGTTATTGAACTGTCCTGCTCGCCAAAGCCCTTAAACCGTTATCTCCGTCAAACTCGAGCTGGTGTATATGTACAAACCCGGCATCCTGCAAATGGCTAAGTAGCAGGTGATGGTTATACAGCCGCCTGTGAGTTTTGTCTCCCTTCCAGTTCAGGTCGAGGTCTTTTTTAACAGTGGTTAACCAGTTTTCCTCATGCGGGACTATCACAGCTATTGTATTGGCTTTCACCATCTTTAGAAATTCAACCGGATTGTCCAGATGTTCTAATATATGAAACGCAACCGCGAATGAATAATTGTCTTTAACAGTCGGGACAATTTTCAGAATATCGCCCTGATGAAACTCCAGATTCTCTTTCCCCAGATACTGCTCCAGAGGTTTCTGAAAATCTATGGCAATAACTTTCCGGCACTTATTGGACAGCTGATAAGCGCAGCAGCCTGTACCTGATGCAATATCCAGAACAGTGTCATGTTTGCTGATAAACTGCTCTACCCATCCGTGTCGCGTAAAAAAGTGATGCTTGGGATGAAGTCCATTATATAAATAAATCAGATCACTATCAATTTTCTTATTAATCTTTCCGAGAAGTTGAAACTCCAGTCTGAGCAAAGTTTTACTTTTCGGTAAGAGTCTCAGGATAAGGGCTTTGAAGTTCATTAGTGCTTATCGTGTAGTCTTGTCGCTTACAAGCCTTTCAAAAATCTCTTGATGTTTTTTTATCCAATTACGCAAATCGTAACGATCGACTGCCACGCTTCTCCCGATTTCAGCTTTTTCTTTTCGAATCTCATAGAGCTGTATGATTTTTTCAGCAAGTGTCTCAGGGTCAGCAGAGTGAATGTTGTTCCAGTCATAGGGCATATCAAGTGAAAGGCCCGCGTCACCGACTATTTCAGGTAATCCGCCATTACCCGAATGCAGGACTGGCAGGCCGCAGGCCATTGACTCTATTACGGTATTGGGTGTCCAGTCCATATGCATAATATGGATCATGATGTCCCCCAATGCATAAATGGACGGAGCCTCTTTCTGAGTGAACCGCGGTATATACTCAATATTCTCTACACGCAACTCTTTAATAAGGCCTCCAAAGCTTTCCCAGGAAGAGTTGAAAATTCCTTCACCCTTTCTCAGTGGCCCCGCTATTATTAGTTTTGCATGAGGAAATATTTTCGTAACATATGGTATTGCCCTGATAAGTGGCTCGATTCTGTGACGTATATAGTGGCCGATCACCATGATATTAAATCTGCTGTCAGGTCTTTTCTGCGGGACAAAATGAGACATGTCAATGCTGTTGTAGATAATTGAATAAGGGGCTAAGCACTTGCCGAGAAAACGCTCAGCACTTGACTTTGCATGCTCACTTCCAAAAACAACATGATCTGCAATTTTATGTATCTCCTGAAATGGCCTGTTGAGTTCTTCATAGTTTGGTCTGTAAATCGGGTTGTACACACTGTTAACATGCTGCACTATTTTTACACCTCTTTTTTTTGCACTTGCACAGACTTTTGAAGAGACTCTGGCCGATACTGTATAAATGATATTGAATCGTAGCGCATGGTCCGGGAAATATTCCTGCATCCGCTGGATCTTAACATTAGGTCCACCAATTTCCCATGAGTTGGCGCCGTGATGAACTCTGACCTGATCCACCGGCAAAGCTAAATAGCGGCTCATTTCTTCGAGAATACGACACCAGGCCTTATGAACCTGAAGCAGAAATTTATTTAACAATTTGTTAAAAGTGCAGAGAATTTATTCGAGGAATAAGGCACAGATTCATTTGGCCAAAATTTTAATTAATTCAGGAGGGTTGGCTTTCGTATTTCTTCCAAAAATATTGATTACAGCCTCTGCAATAGCGAGTTTTGTTTTGTCAGTATGATTACCATTGTTATCTCTGTATGACTTATAAAATAGTTTTTCAAGATGCTCTGTATTAACCTTGAAATCGCTTACTATAGCAAAATCTCCTTCTATTCCCAGAAAATTAAGCAGCTCTCCGTAGCGCTTATTCTCAAGTTTCATGTTTTTTGAGCGGATCAGTCTCTCTTTTGTTGTCAGAACGCCAAGCAGGGCACCCAGTAACATATTGCCTGTTTCAGGAAGGCCTTGAATGCTGTTGTTGAGAATCTTCATATCATGTTTATGGGGGGAGATTTTAAGAAACCGCCTCTTTTCAATATCGCTTTTGGTTTTTAAGTATTTTGTGAATGGAGTCTGTCGTGAATGATGAAGGCCTAATGTCTGGCGAAGGTCCTTGTAACGAAGTCCAAACCATCGGGTTCTGCGATAAACGTCTCGGTCTACAGTCCGGAAATCTCTGAACTTGAAGTAGTTGAACAGCCAGCTTTTCCAGCATTTCACGGCACCACTGTCTCCGATTCCCTCTTCGTATAATTGACCAAAGACCATGTACGCATTCAATAAGGATTTCCTGATCCCATTATAAAGAGCTTGAACTGCGTATGGTTTCAGGATCATATCGCTATCAACCTGCACAAAATATTTTGTATCACATTCATCAGGCATCCTCTGAAAGGCGCGTGACATAGGGTAAGTGTCTTTGATATGTTTGATAGTGAAAGTGCAATTCTGATTTACCAGAGCTTCTTCACATTCAGCGGTCGTATCTTCTCCCGTAGATATTATAAAAACAGTGATGTCATCAATATGGGGGTTCAATTATTAGTTAGCAACTTTCCGTCCTACAACACACCTCTATTCTCCAGGTCATTAACAATATAGTT
>CAYPIT010000107.1:0-8012 GCA_964410825.1 uncultured Nitrospiraceae bacterium | reverse complement strand
AGGAGACAGAGGGGATACTGGAAGCTTCGGTAAATTATTCGGATGATCATATATATATCCGGTATGATGCGGATATCATTAGTCGAAAGCAGGTTTATTTTGCTGCGAGGAAATTCGGAACTATCCGCAAAATAATTTCGGAAACATAATAACAGTTTTTTAAACTATCACATAATCTGATTACACAATCACAATTGAGTCGTCAGTGCCAAAATCGTTGGGTACGTAAGCATCAGCCTGCCAATCATTTTCCCAGCGGTCTCCGTCAATGAGGTATCTGAATTTGTATTCTTTTTTACTTTTAAGGTCTAATGTTATGAGATAGTCACCGTTTTTTAAGCGGGGCATCGGTGTTTTAGTTGTGTCCCAACCATTAAAATCACCAACTATCATTACTTTTTGAGCGCCAGGCGCCGCCTCTTTCGGAAGTCTGAAAGTAACTTTACACTGAGAACCGCTTTTAAGATACTGTTTTACAAAACCTGATTTAGAAAGCGTTGATGATGGCCTGCTTTTCTTTTCAGGCAATTTTGATGCTGTCTTGCCTTTTTTCTTGAGTAAAATAATATCTGCGTTATCTTTGCTGTATATATTATTAACCGGAATATTTGTATGAGAGGATATTTTTTCTATCATGTCATTCTGTATTTCTTTACCATCCATTTTGATCTTAATTCCAGCCAGACTCTTATCCCCAAGCCTTCTTTTCCATACTACGTCACCAAATAGAGAAACTGCCGAACCACTCTTAGGAAACTTGAGATTCAACTCCAGATTTTCTTTTAGCATAAAATTAAAATCCGGGGCTTCGAGACCAAGTCCCTCACACGAAAAGTTCTTTGTTAAACCGAGAGTATAATCTGTCGCTCCATTTGAATGTCTGAATTTTACAATAAGAGGGAGGTCAAATCTTTTAAATTTCCTTTTATTTGTTAGCATTATTTCTATCCTTTCATTATGATTCAGTTATTAAATAACTGCAGATTATTTATAGACTTTATTGAAATGCATCGAACAAGTCAAATTAAAATTATTTATAGATTATATAAAAATCATTAATATATATGAAATTCCTTAATTTCTTTGGACTATTCCGGAACCTCTATGTTCAAGTCCTGGCGAATTATCTACCAGCTCTCTTAAAAATTTGTCTTTATTCAGGGGCGATATCAAAGCAAAGGTCGTTTTACCTTTCTTTCTATATGCAATATGAAGTCTGTCGAGCGACCATGCAGGGGCGCTAATGGGATTTCTTGTTGGTTTTACTTCTTCAATTGATGACAGAGAGATGCGGTATGTAAAGACGCCGCTTTTTATCAGCAGGATTGGCGGCTCAATTTTATAGTAAACCGGATACGCGCATATAAAGATGATAAAAAGGTAGAAGGCGGAGGTCAGGAGCATTATCAATGTTGTGGGATGGTGAATGCCCCGGGTAAAAAGAAGATTTATTGCTGTCCCGATCAGCATAATACCGGCGGACGATATCAGTAAAACTATCCAGAGGTCTTTTTTCGAATATTAGAGCATAGATAATAATAATAAGCTGGATATAAAATTCTCAACTGTGATCAGGTTGATAATACTTTGTTGCTTCTTTAAACTAAATATTTAAATTCTGATGGGAGGACTATATCTATGGCTGAACATTCATTTGATGTTGTAAGCAGGGTAGACATGCAGGAAGTGACAAATGCTGTGCAGCAGGCGATGAAAGAAATACATCAGAGGTTTGATTTCAGAGGCAGCAAAAGTAATATAGAACTGGATCGTGGGGAAAACAAGATTATTATTGTGTCTGATGACGAATATAAACTGAAAAGTGTGGTAGACGTGTTGCAGGGCAAACTGATCAAAAGAAAAGTACCGCTTAAATCGCTTGATTACGGAAAGATTGAGTCTGCCCTCTCGGGAACGGTTAAACAGTCTGTTGCTATTCAGCAGGGAATACCGACAGAAAAAGGCAGGGAAATAGTGAAGGTGATAAAGAGTTCAAAATTAAAAGTCCAGTCTGAAATACAAAAAGACCAGTTACGAATACGGGCAAAAAAAATCGATGACCTGCAGTCGGTTATTCAGCTTTTAAAGGATAAAGAATTAGGCATCCATATAGAATTTGTGAATTATCGTTAGACAGGGTTTGAGGTATTCAAATCATGGGATTTTGGAATGACTTAAGACATGATTATCAGGCTGTTTTCAGGATGGATCCGGCTGCCAGCAATACGCCTGAAGTCATCTTGTCATATTCTGGATTTCACGCTATTTTTTTCCACAGGATTAATCATATTCTATGGAACATGAAACTTCCGGTTTTGCCAAGGTTTTTGTCACAACTCACTCGTTTTATTACAGGAATCGAAATCCATCCCGCTGCAGTTATTGGTAAGGGTTTTTTTATTGATCACGGAATAGGAGTTGTCATTGGTGAGACTACAGAGATTGGAGAAAACTGCCTTCTCTATCAGGGAGTTACTCTCGGAGGAACAGGGAAAGAGAAAGGCAAGAGGCATCCAACTCTGGGAAATAATGTTGTTGTCGGTGCCGGAACAAAAATCCTTGGGGCTATAACGATAGGAGATAATGTGAAAATTGGCGCTAACTCTGTGGTGTTGCAGACTGTACCACGGAATTCCATAGTTGTTGGAGTACCTGGGAGGGTGATCAAGAAAAAGGTTGTAAAAATGTTAGATGAGGGACTGGTGGAAATGCTTGATCATGTGCATATTCCTGACCCGCTTGATGAAAAATTTGAAGAGATTAAATCACATATGAACGAACTTGAAAGGAGAATAAGCACGTTGGAAGGGAAGAGAGGAATGATAAAGGTTTTTAACACTATGAGCGGCAAGAAAGAAGAATTTGTCCCTCTTGTCCCGGGAAAAGTAAATATGTATGTCTGTGGCATAACAGCTTACGATTTATGTCACCTGGGCCATGCGCGTAGCGCCATAGTCTTTGATGTAATAAAAAGATATCTCAAATACAGGGGATTTGAAGTGACCCATGTCAGGAATATAACAGATATCGATGACAAGATTATTGCAAGGGCGTCAGAGGAAAAAGTTGCTACCGAAGAGATTGCGCATAAATATACTGAAGAATATTACAGAGACATGGATCTGTTGGGTGTAGGCAGTGCGGATATAGAACCAAATGCCACAGATCATATTGAAGGGATGATAGAGGCAATTCAGGTGCTTATTGATAAAGGCTATGCGTATCCTGTTGATGGGGATGTCTATTTTGAAGTCAGCAAGTTCAGTGGTTATGGAAAACTTTCCAGAAAGAACCTTGATGATCTGATGGCAGGAGCGAGGGTTGATGTTGATGAGAGGAAGAAGAATCCTCTTGATTTTGCTTTGTGGAAGGCTTCAAAAGAAGGTGAGCCATGGTGGGATAGTCCGTGGGGAAAAGGCAGGCCTGGGTGGCATATAGAATGTACAGCCATGTCGTCCAAATACTTAGGTGAAAGCTTTGATATTCATGGCGGCGGGGCTGATCTCATATTTCCACACCATGAAAATGAAATAGCGCAGAGTGAAGCATGCTCAGGCAAACCATTCGTAAAGTACTGGATGCATAATGGATTTATCACTGTAGATAAAGAAAAAATGTCTAAATCACTTGGGAATTTTTTCACTATCAAGGATATTCTTGATAAATTTGAACCTGAAGTGGTGAGATACTTTTTGTTGACAGCTCATTACAGGAGTCCTATAGAATTTTCTGATGCCCAGTTAAATGAATCGGAGCTTTCGATTGACAGGTATTACACAACAGTGATGAGAATAAATGACTTTATCGAAACTGCTGGAACTGCTGAAAAAATTCCGGCGGCAGCTGAACTTGTGGACCTGCTTTCTTCCTTTAAGGACAAATTTCATCATGCTATGGATGAGGTATTTAATACAGCATCGGCCTTAGGATTTATTTTTGAACTTATCAGGGATGTTAACAGGTTTCTTGATTCCAGGCCATCAGGCCGGAAAGCCGTAGACCTTGTTCTCCAGACAAAGGGACTTCTTGCCGAAGTCGGCGGTATACTGAATATTTTCAGCAAAACACATGAAGAATGGTATAGGGCTCTGATGAAAGTAAAGGACATAGACTTGTCTGAGGAAGATCTGAATAAGAAGATAACTGAAAGAGAAAACGCCAGAAAAAATAAAGACTGGACAGCGGCTGATAAAATAAGGAACGAGCTTGCAGAAAAAGGTATCATTCTTGAGGATAAAAGAGAAAGGACAATGTGGAAGATCAAGGCCGGTTAGCTACCATCCACGTCTTGTTATTTCACAGGAAAATAAATTAAATTAAAAAATGGCCCTGCTTGAAATTAAAAAGTATCCGGATGCCGTATTACAGCAGAAGACCGAACCTGTTTCAGAGTATGATGCTGAGCTGCAGAAATTGATTGATGACATGATAGAGACCATGTATGCTGCGCCCGGAGTAGGACTGGCAGCCAATCAGGTGGGTGTGCCCAGGCAGGTGGCCGTTGTTGATGTGAGTGCCAGGGATGGAGAAAGTTCCCTGATGGTTCTCATTAATCCTGAGATTGTATGTTTAGAGGGAGAAGAGGCATATGAGGAAGGATGTTTAAGTCTCCCTGATTATACAACGGTCGTCAAACGTGCGATGAAAGTTACTGTCAAAGGAATCAACAGGCATCAGAAACCGGTTGAAATAGAGGCTGAGGGGCTTCTATCGAGGGCGCTTCAGCATGAGATAGATCATCTTAACGGTGTTTTATTGATCGACAGAATAGGCCGCATTAAAAAAGAGTTCTTTAAGAAGCGATATGCGCGCGAGAGGGCTTCAGGCAGGAAAGATTAACCAGGTAATCCCTTCTATATTCGACAGGAGCACCCTTGAAACTTGTTTTTTTTGGAACGCCTGAATTTGCTGTTTTACCACTTCAAACTCTGTTGAGCTCAAACCATGAAATTCTTTCTGTGGTTACTCAACCGGACAGGCAGAGTGGACGCGGCAGACATATGAAACCATCCCCTGTAAAACTTGAAGCACAGAAAGCGGGTCTTAAAATACTGCAGCCGCAGAGCGTAAGAGATGAAAGTTTTATTGCAGAGTTAAAATCATTTAATCCCTTGGCAATTGTGCTGGTTGCTTACGGACAGATACTCCCTGCATCAATAATAGATCTGCCGAAACTAGGCTGTATAAATATCCATGCATCACTATTACCTGCATACCGTGGTGCAGCTCCTGTAAACTGGGCTATAATCAATGGTGAAAAGAAGACTGGAGTAACCATTATGCTAATGGATGAAGGCATGGATACAGGTCCGATATTGCTCCAGGATGAGATAAAGATCAGAGAGAATGACACTACCGGAAGTCTTTCTCTGAACCTTTCTGAGATCGGTGCAGACCTGTTGATTTCAGTATTAAAGGACTTGAATGGAGGATTCCTTAAACCCCGTGCTCAGGCCGGTAAAATATCTTATGCGCCGATTTTGAAGAAAACTGATGGATTGCTTAACTGGTTCAGGTCTGCTAAAAGTCTGTGCAATTTTATCAGGGGCATGAATCCCTGGCCCGGAGCATATAGTTATCTTGATCAAGAAAGAATCAAAATATTATCAGCTCGGCCTACTAACGATAATGGTCTGGCAGGAGTGATAAAAAAAATATCAAAAGATGAACTTATTATATGTGCAGGCAATGGGGCTCTATCCATACTTGAATTACAGCCGTCCGGAAAGCCTGCAATGCCAATCAGGGCTTTTCTTCAGGGCAGAAAATTGAAAGAAGGCAGAAGGTTTGAAATAAATGATTAAGACTTTTTTCAAGCTCGTGTTTTATTTTATGACTTTTCTGGCTGTTGGAGTTTTTGCAACATATCTTGTTATTAAAATTGCTGATATGGACGATACCAGTGAAGTGCCTTTACTGGTTGGGAAAAATATTAACGAAGCTGGTGAATTATTGAATGAGAGCAGGTTATTTATAATAGTTGAAGGAAAGGAGCATAGTGAAAATGTCAGGGAAGGGCATATCATAAAGCAGAATATTGAACATGGGGAAAGGGTAAGAATCGGAACCGAGGTTGGAGTTATTTTGAGCCAGGGGTCTGCGATATACTCAATGCCGTCTTTCGAAGGTCAGTTTCTCAAAGATGCAAAACTTACGCTGGTTAATCTTGGAATGGCAATTAAGAAAATAACCTCAGTTCACTCAGATACTGTTGAGAAGGGCAGAATTATCGCTCAGAGGCCGGTACAGGGGAATATTGACAGCAATGAAATAAATTTTCTTGTAAGCCTTGGCCCATACGAGGTATCTTATAAATGTCCCTCATTTGTAAATATGACAGCAGAGGATGCAAGGATAATGGCTAAGGAACTGGGAGTTGATTTAATAGAAAAGGATAAGGGGAGCAGGGTGATATTTCAGAAGCCTGCAGCAGGCGCGATTATTAAAACAGGTGACTCTATCGAGATTACACTTGGTCGCGGTTGGGGAATGTGGTTTTGAAGAGGTTTCCGGAACTTTGATTTTTTCATTTTAATTTTTTATTTTTTAGGAGGAATTATGGTTAAAATTGCGCCGTCAATTCTGTCAGCAGATTTTTCAAAGCTCGGAGAAGAGATAAAAGCGGCTGAAAAAGCCGGTGCGGACTTGATTCATGTAGATGTTATGGATGGTCATTTTGTCCCGAATATAACGATCGGTCCCCCGGTTGTGAAGTCAGTAAAAAAAGTTGCCAGCAAACCGCTTGATGTGCATCTCATGATAGAAGATCCTGATCATTATATAAAGGACTTTGCTGACAGCGGAGCGGACATTATAACGGTACACGAAGAGGTGTGCAGACATCTGCACAGATCTATTCAGAATATAAAGGAATACGGTGTAAAGGCCGCCGTCTCGATCAACCCGGCAACTCCTGTCCGAAATATAGAGGATATCCTTCCTTATCTGGACATGGTGCTTGTGATGTCTGTGAATCCGGGATTTGGCGGGCAGACATTTATACCGGAAATACTTCCTAAAATCGAATTACTCAAAAGTATTATTACCGGGAAAAACATGAATATAGAAATTGAGGTGGACGGAGGAGTCACCATTGATAATGTGGGGGATGTGGTGAAGGCCGGAGCAGATATAGTGGTTATGGGAAGCGCTTTTTACAATTCGGATGACTATGCCGAGACGGTCAAAAAGGTAAGGGAGAGGTGCGGCTGAACACATGATAGAAGTAGGGAGTAAGCAGTAGGCAGAATAATAAAAGAGAATCTGTTCAGATAATTCTGATTCTTACCGAACATGGAAGATTTATTTTTAAAGGCTGAAAAATATCGGATGGATGCCAGATACGCGAAGGCAATCGAGTACTACAAGCAGTCCCTCAGTAACTTTAAAAAGATATCAGACATTCACGGAATACTTAACTGTTATCTTTCGTTAGGCGATACATTTAGAGCAAAAGGAGATTTTACTGTAGCAAAGACCTATTATGAAGAGGGACTCAATCTTGCCGAGTCTCTTGATGAGGATTATGCGGTAGCTGATGCTCTGTCAGGGCTGGGGCTCTGCTATAGGGCTCTTGGGGACTGGGGTCAGGCCATGGCCTTAATTAACAGGGCTGGACGGTTATACGTGACACTTCGTGACAGAAAGGGTGAGGCGTTCTCTATCTGGGCAAGGGCAGGGACGTACAGGATAAAAGGAGATGTAAATAAAGCGGTCAAGACTTTTCAAGTTGCACTCGAAAAATTCAGAGCTTTAAAAGACAGTTCCGGAATCGCATATTCTTATTGCGGGCTGGGTGGAAGTTCAAGGGTTGCGTGCAAGTTCAGGGATTCGGAAAGATATTACAAAGTATCAAACAGAATGTTCGATAGACTGAATGATAAATTTGGCCGGGCATATTCTTATTGCGGTCTTGGAAATGCAAGCAGAATGAACAGCGACTATGAAAACGCATTGTTTCATTTTAAAAAAGCAGAAACAATTTACAGGAAGATCGGAGACAGGGTCAGTTA
>CAYPIT010000106.1:0-8034 GCA_964410825.1 uncultured Nitrospiraceae bacterium | reverse complement strand
CTGGAGAGATACCCGTAATAACTTTATGGATCCTACTGATGGTTCAAAAAATGCACTGCATTTAACTGTAGCGGGGCTCGGCGGTGACAACTTTTACTGGAAATCCCTTGCCGATTCTTTGTGGTATTTCCCGACTTTCTGGGATGTAACATTCAGTGCGCGTGGTAGATTGGGATACGCCTCCGGCTTTAAAGGGGAAAAACTGCCACTTTACGAGAGGTTTTATGTGGGCGGCATCAACACTATCAGGGGACTTGGATTTGGAGAGGGCGGACCAAGAGACGAAACAGGGGAAAAGATAGGCGGCAACTGGGAAGCAATTTTCAATGCAGAGTTAATTTTTCCTCTCATTGACGATATAAAGCTCAAGGGAGTTGTGTTTTACGACTACGGCGGCTCCTTTGACGAAGATCAACAGTTCTCTACTTCCGACTTGAGAAAAACAACAGGATTTGGTGTAAGATGGATGTCCCCGTTTGGACCGATAAGACTTGAGTGGGGATTCAATCTCGATCCTAAAGATAAAGAAGGCGACAATAAAATTGAATTCTCGATGGGAGGAGTTTTTTGATGTATTTATTTGTTTTATAACTTAATTCAGGGAGGTCTTATGAAAAAAATATTGATCATCGCAATTGTCACATTATTTGCTTTTGGAGTAGAAGCAGCAGAGATGAAGATCGGCTATGTTGATCTTAACAAAGCATTGAACAAATCCACTAAAGGGGAAAAAGCTATAACAATCCTGGAAGACATGGTTAAGTCGAAACAGGCAATTATTCTTGAAAAGGAAAAAGAGATTAAGAAGATTGACGAAGAGATAGCCAAGCAGGCTTCGATCCTTAATCCGGATGCTATCAGGGAAAAACAGGTAAATCGTGAAAAATTAATGAGAGATTATCAGCGGATGGTAAAGGACTCTCAGGATGATGTGCAAAAAAAGAGAAATGTTTTTATGGAGAATATAGTGAATGACTTGAGAAAAACTGTTGCTGTTATCGGTAAGGAAGAAGGTTATACGATAATTTTTGAAAAGGTGGCCAGTGGAATACTTTACATACGTGAAGATAAAGACCTGACAGATAAATTGATCAAGAAATTTAACGATGCATCCAAATAGTGTCTATCTAAAAACTATGACTTGTATATTCTGTCATTCCCCGACTTAATCGGGGAATCCAGTGTTTTTAAAAACTTATGGATTGACCGGTCATGCCGGACAATAACAAAAACTGAATTTATGGACAAACGCTAATTTACTATGAAACTTAAAGAATTAGCCGTCCTTATAGGAGGCGAAATATCCGGTAATCCTGATAAAGAAATAACAGGTGTATCGGGCTTTGATGATGCTAATGAGGGTGATATTATATTCCTTGGCAGCAAAAAAAATATAAAAAAAATCTTCAGCACACAGGCTTCAGCTGTTATTGTAACAGATGAAATAAAGGCATCGATAATAAATGAACGCAATTTAAATATAAGCATGCTTGTTGTGAAGAATCCCCAGTTTTCATTTGCAAAAGCCCTTGAAGTGTTCTATGTCAAACCTTATACTTCTGTCGGTATAAGTGACCGGGCTATCATAGGGAATAATGTCACTTTAGGTGATGACCTTTCTATATATCCCTTTGCTCATATATGCAATAATGTTAGATTGGGATCACGGGTCACAGTTTCACCCGGAGCATACATTGGCGATGGTGTTTCTATAGACAATGACACATTTATATACCCGAATGTAGTGATCGGAGAAAATACTGTGGTAGGAGCAAAAGTCATAATCCATCCCGGTGCGGTTATCGGCTCTGAAGGATTCGGGTTTGCCTTTGAAAAGGGTGCCCACTATAAAATTCCTCAAACCGGTGGAGTAATAATAGAAGATAATGTGGAGATTGGTGCAAATGTTACTATTGACAAGGCTACGCTTGGAAATACTATCATAGGTGGCGGATCAAAAATTGACAATCTCGTCCAGATAGGCCACAACGTAAAAATCGGGAAAAATTGTATTATAGTATCTCAAGTCGGTATAAGCGGAAGTGTCGAAATTGGCGACGGAGTTGTACTAGCGGGTCAGGTTGGTGTCAGGGACCACGTAAAGATAGGAAACAGGGCGATGATTGGTGCGCAAGCGGGTATTGGAAATGATATTCCTGAGGGAGAGATATATTCCGGCAGCCCGGCTATACCACACAAAACATGGCTGAGGGCACAAAGCATATTTTCTAAACTGCCGGGTTATGTGAAACAGCTACAGAATATCGAAAGAAAGTTGCAGAAGGAGGAGCAGTCTGATGATGAATAACAAAGAAATACAGCAATTACTGCCACACAGATATCCATTTCTCCTTGTTGACAGGGTATTGGATATAGATCCCAGGATTAAAGCCACGGGTCTCAAAAATGTAACTATTAATGAATATTTCTTTCAGGGTCACTTCCCTGACAATCCTATAATGCCAGGTGTTCTGATAGTCGAGGCGATGGCCCAGGTGTCTGGAATATTGGCGTTTCATTCAGGAGCAGAGGGTAATGCCGTATATTTTATGAGTATAGAAAAAGCAAAGTTCAGGAAGCCTGTTGTGCCCGGAGATCAGCTCCGTTTCGAAGTATCTATTCTTCAGCAACGAAACAAGGTATGGAAATTTTCAGGTCAGGCCTTTGTGGATGATAAAGTTGTAGCAGAGGCAGAATTTACAGCAATGGTATCAGAAAAGGGAATGGAAGATGGCTAAACCTAAAATTCATAAAACTGCGGTCATAGCATCAAATGCTAAATTTTCAGAGGGAGTGGAGATCGGCCCTTATTGCATAGTCGGGAAAAATGTGTCACTTGGTAAAAATACAAAATTAGCCTCGCATGTAGTTATTGAAGAGACTAAAATCGGCAGCAACTGTATTGTGCACCCTTTCACTTCAATAGGATTAGCCCCTCAGGACATTAGATACAAGGATGAAAAAACCAAAGTAAAAATCGGTAACAACAATACTATCAGGGAATATATTACGATCCATCGTGCCTCTGTAAGCGGTGATGGTGTTACTAAAATAGGAAACAATAACTTTCTTATGGCTTACGTCCATATTGCACATGATTGCAATATCGGGAATAACATAATAATGGCTAATACGACAACCCTTGCAGGACATGTTGAAGTAGAGGACTTTGTTTTCATAGGGGGGCATGTTGCTGTCCATCAGTTTACGAGGATAGGCGCATATTCAATGATCGGCGGTTTCAGCGCTATTCCCCAGGATATTCCTCCCTATACAACGGCTGCCGGTGAAAGAGCCAAGCTCTACGGATTAAACACCATCGGTCTGAAACGACAGAATTTTGATGAAACAACCATCAAGAATCTCAAGAAAGCATACAAAATATTATTTCGGAGCAAATTGACTCTGAAAGACGCGATAAGCAAACTGAGTCGTGATATGGAACATTCCGATGAAATAAAATATCTTATCAGTTTTATTAAGAATAATAAAAGAGGATTATGTCGTTAAATGCATCCTGCCGTGTCAACAGCTCAAAAAAATTGGGAATTATCGCCGGTATCGGCAACCTGCCACTTGCTATTGCAACTGAAGCTAAAAATGCCGGCTACAAAGTCATAGGAGTAGCCCTTCAACTCGGAGACGAATTTCCCGGATCTCCAGCCAGCAATTCCCTTGAATCTGTTGCAGATGAATTTCATAAGATCAGTATAGGACGCTTTGGCGGTCTCATCTCTCTGTTAAAGAAATTATCCATAGACGAAGCTGTACTGGCAGGCAAAGTGCCAAAGAATATTCTCTATAAAAACAAAAAAAAGATTATTCCTGACCTTAAGACAGTCAAAATGCTGTTTTCCTTAAAAAACCGTTCAGATGATACTATAATGACACTGGTTGTCAAAGAACTTGAGAATAATGGAATAACGATTCACAAAACAACGAAATTCACCAAGAACCTGCTCGCACCTGAAGGTGTGTTAACAACACGGAAACCGACAAAAAGTGATTTAGAGGATTTAGAATTCGGCTGGGAAATAGCCAGGGAAATGGGACATCTGGATATAGGACAGACCGTGGTTGTCAAAAATAGAGCTGTAATGGCTGTTGAAGCCATTGAAGGCACTGATGAGGCGATCAAGAGAGGGGGAATGCTTGCAACCAAAGGTGCTGTAATAATAAAAGTTAGTAAGCCGCATCAGGACATGCGTTTTGATGTACCGGCAGTAGGATTGGAAACACTTCACAGCATGAAAAAAGCGGATGCAAAAATACTGGCGATTGAGTCAGGGAAATGCATTATTGTGGATAAAGAAAAATTCATTAAAGAGGCTAATGAAGCCGGTATTGCTATAGTCGGTATTAAGAAATGATAAATGTAGCTGTGATAGGTGTTGGCTCAATCGGAGTTCATCACGTCAGAATATTCGCTGATATCGAAGATGTCAAACTTGCAGGCGTTGTCGATATAGATATTGAAAAAGCGTGTAAAATTGCATCAAACTTCGGCTGCAAAGCTTACAGCAATTACAGCGACATTATCGACTCGGTTGATGCCGTAAGTATCGCTGCCCCAACAACCCTGCATCATGAGATTGGAATAGACTGCATCAATAACAATAAGCATATTCTGCTCGAAAAGCCTATAGCTTCTTCGATTGAACAGGCAGACGATTTAATTCTCAATGCTGATAAAAGAGGACTGGTGCTTCAGGTCGGCCACCTCGAAAGATTCAATTCAGCTGTCTCCCTGATCTGCAATATGGTTAAAAAACCGCATTTTATAGAGTCTCATAGATTATCTCCTTTTCTTGGAAGGGGCACTGACGTAGACGTAACACTTGACTTAATGATACATGACATAGATATAATATTAAGTTTGGTAAAATCCGATATTACCGATATCCGGGCAACCGGAGCTAAAGTCCTTACTGATAATCTGGATATTGCTCATGCCTGGATCGAGTTCGAAAACGGCTGTACAGCCGAGGCTGCAACCAGCAGGATTGCAAACGAAAAGGTCAGGAAGCTAAAGGTTTTTCAGCATAATTCTTTTCTTGACCTTGATTATCAAAACCAGGAAATTGCTTGTTATACAAAACTTAACGAAAAAGTTAAAAAGGAGCTTAAAAAGCCGGCGGAAAAAGAACCCCTTAAAGAGCAGCTTATTTCCTTTGTGGAGTGCATAAAAAACGGGGCACAGCCTGTTGTATCAGGCCGTGAAGGTAAAGAGGCTCTGGAAGTAGCATTGAAAATTTCGAGGTTGGTAAACCATGGTCTTTCATTCTAATACAGAATTGATGACAAATATTGAACTGAACAATAATATACCGATGCTGGATATCAAAGCACAGCACGAGCCATTAAAAGATGATATCAGGGAAGCTATAAGAGAAATATTGGACAGTGGGCGATTCATACTTGGTAAAAATGTAAAAAATCTCGAAGAAGAGATTGCATCCTATATCAATACAAAAAAAGCGGTTGGTCTTGCATCGGGTACTGATGCCTTATATCTCAGTCTTAGAGCACTGGACATTAAACAGGGAGATGAAGTAATCACATCACCTTTTTCATTCATTGCCACTGCAGAAGCGATAACCTATGTAGGAGGTACACCGGTGTTTGTTGATATAGATAACGACACGTTGAATATGGATATTTCAAAGCTTGAGGAAAAGATAACTCCTAAGACAAAAGCGATCATCGTTGTTCATTTATTTGGACTGCCAACAGATATGAAAGAACTCATGGAAATTGCAAAAAAACATAATCTGAAAGTCATCGAAGACTGCGCACAGGCTTTTGGAGCATCTTATGGAGAAACGCATGTAGGCAGTATAGGTGATTGTGGATGCTTTAGTTTTTATCCAAGTAAAAATCTGGGCGCTTATGGAGACGGCGGAATGATGACAACGAGTGATCCAGAAATTCACAGCAAGGTCAGTCTTCTCCGAAACCATGGCACAGTTGGGCCTTACAAACATGATTTTATCGGCTATAACAGCAGACTTGATGAAATTCAGGCAGCAATCCTCAGAATTAAATTAAAACATATAGATACCTATAACCGGAAAAGGCAGAATATCGCAGATATATACTCATCAGTTCTGAGTGATTTAGTTACATGCCCCTCTGTTATAGATGACAGAACTCATGTATTTCACCAGTATACAATCCAGTCATCAAAACGGGATGAGATCAGAAGAGCCCTTAAGGAAAAATTTGTCTCTTCTGTCGTATATTATCCTCTACCATTACATTATCAGGAAGCCTTTAAATTTCTGGGGTATAAATCCGGGGATTTCCCTGCAAGCGAAGCTGCGGCAAGAGAAGTGCTTTCACTTCCAATATATCCTGAACTCGCCACTGAAACTGCAGAATTCATAGCCGATATTATTTCAGAAACAGTAAAAACTTTCTAAGAATTTACCCCGCAAAGAAGGTATCCAAAAAAGATTAGTTATACTGGCTGAACATCTCACAAACACAATGAATCGACAAGATTTTAAAATAGTAGACCTCATTGTGTCTGATATACACAACAGGCATGAAATACCTTTGCTTATCGGAAAGGATTACTATAATCAGTACTTATAGTGTCGTCATTGTGTTTCATCGATATCCAGCCAGTTCTTGTTACACTTTTTGCAACAGCAGTGAATATTTATAAATGATAACTAATGTAGGTTAAACATGAAGATTAAGGCGGATTGGATCGCGGTTATTCGGAAACTTTCAAAACCTGACCCACATAAAGACGGCTCCCTCTCATCTTATTTATTCGCTGTAGCTTTTTTGTATTAGTATTGAACTTTCTGGCAATAAGCCAGAGGGAGTCTCCCTTTTTTATTTTGTATTTCCCATCAGGCGGAAGATTTTCTTTTAAAACATAAACTCTGCTGGACAAACTTCCCATAAGTGGCACCTTCAGCTTCTGCCCGGAACGGATAAAATGTTTTCTGCGGATATTGTTTGCATTGACAATTTTCCGAACGCTTGTACGGTATCTAAGTGCTATGAGAGACAGAGTTTCGCCTTTCTTGACACGGTGGTATAGATATGCGTTTTCAGGAGGCGTCCATTTCGGTATTTCATTGAGTTTTGACAATAATGTAAAACTGGAACCTGACGGCACTCGAAAAGAATATGCCGATGGAGGCGTTACCTGGCGGCGAAGCTCTGGATTCAGTTCTGATAATTCCTTAAAATCAATGCCAAGTTCCTTTGCCACAGCTCTTAACTGGACCGGCTTTTCGATTTCGACCGTTTCATAAGAAAGCGGGGCATCCAGTTCTTTAAATGAAAAACCGAATTTGGCAGGATCTTTAAGTATGTGCAGGGTGGCCAGAAACCTGGGAACATATTGTGCAGTTTCACGAGGAAGCTGTGTGTAAAGATCCCAGAAATTGTCCAGATAATTAATCCTCTGATTGCGGATTTTTTTAAGAACAGTGCCTTCACCACAATTGTATCCGGCAAGAACAGTTGTCCAGTCACCAAAAATCCGATGCAATTCTTTCAAATATGCGATAGCAGCAGCAGTTGATTTTTCAGGGTCCAGTCTTTCATCAATCCATGTATCCCTTTTTAATCCAAACTTATACCCTGTTGATGGAATAAATTGCCATAATCCCAGTGCACGTGCCCTGGACAGTGCCTTTACTTTAAAGCCGCTTTCGATCAGAGGCAGCCACGCCAGGTCTTCCGGCATGCCTGCTTCATTAAGGGCGGTTAAAATCCTCTCCATATATTTACCGGAGCGTTTATATGATTCCAGGAAAAATCTGCGCTCAGGGCCCTGAAATCTCTTAATTGCCTTTTCCACATACTTATTCATTGTCAAAGGAATTTCATTGTGATTACCATTGATCGCGGTGTATCTGGAAGCATAAATCTCCAGTATTCTCTTGGAAATAGTAAATCGTAAATCTTCTTCCTGCTGAATCAGCTCTGGATGATCCTCAGAATGAACCTCTAAAACGTAAGTATAAGCCTGGTCAAGAGTTGCAATCGCTTTTTCAAGGTTACCTTCAG
>CAYPIT010000105.1:0-8035 GCA_964410825.1 uncultured Nitrospiraceae bacterium | reverse complement strand
TGAGATATCATAATTTCAAACGCCAATCCTCTCTTTTGAATAAATTCTGAAATCGCACATTCTGGTAGGAAAGTCAGCACATTCTATAATTCATCGCTATAGAAGATTAGCAGGTAACATCTTAGTTTAATTCCTTCTTCGCTCATTATCTTTTTGTATCCGTGGGATCAGGCTGATGACTAACTAACTTCTGTTCTTTTCTTTCTCATATTTAAGAGATACTTCAGCTCTTCGCTCTTCATGAGATGCATTATCAAAATATACACCACAACACATAAAGCGATCACGCCTGCAAGGGTCGCCACTTTTTGAAAGATGCCCGAACTCTCGCTCCAGATAAAAGCCTGCATGGTCAATAGTCCGATAGTTCCCATTATTAAAGAGGCAATGAACATTTTAATAAACGATCGCGTAATCGCCCTGCCGTCTACCCTGCCAAGCTTTCTTCTGAGAAGAACCAGCAGCACAGTGAAATTTACCGCAGATGCGATAGAATTGGCAAACGCGAGTCCGGCATGTCTCATCGGGCCCATAAGTAAAAAACTGAATATTATGTTTACTATCACCGAGACAACAGCAATTTTAACAGGAGTTTTAGTATCCTGCATCGAATAAAAGGTAGACGCAACAATCCGTACACCAACAAAGGCCCAAAGCCCCGTAGAATAAAAAACAAGTGCATATGCCGTATCAGCAGTCGCCCGGGCCGAAAATTCCCCTCTCTGCAGAAGGACACTAATCAGAGGCTCAGCCAGAATTATCAATCCTGCCATAGCAGGCAGAGTCATAAAAAATAATATTCTGAGTGAAAACGAAAATGTACTGCGCAGCGCATCGTTGTCTCCCTTTGCTGCATGCTCAGACAGTGACGGCAAGACAGCAGTTGCCATTGCGACCCCGAAAATCCCTATAGGCAGATGCACAAATCTCATCGCATAGTAAAGGTATGTTGCGGCGCCGCCAGCCAGAAATGACACAAAAATTGTACTGATGAAAATATTAATCTGAGCAACACCCATGCCGCCTATTGCAGGAAGCATTAAACGAAGAATCTTTTTGAGCCCGGGATGATATTTTGTAAAAACCGGTTTAATAATAAAACCTTTTTTAATGAGATCCGGCAATTGAATAGCAACCTGCAGTGCTCCTCCTATAGATACGGCCAAACCTATGGCAACAAGAGGAACAACAAAGAGAGGTGCAACAAAAATAGCCGCTGTAATTATAGACAGGTTTAATAATATTGGCGCCAGCGCAGGCACGAGGAAAGACTTCATGGCATTCAGTATGCCTTTAGCCAGAGCAGCAAGACTGATAAAAAAGAGAAACGGGAACATTACTCTCGTAAGTTTTACTGTAAGAGAAAATTTTTCGGGACTTTTTATAAAACCCGGGGCAATACCAGAAACAATATAAGGGGCAAGTAAAATTCCCAGAAAACAGATTATAGAAATTACAGATAAAAGAAATGCAAGTGCTGAAGAAGCAAGCTTCTTTGCTTCATCTTTACCTTCTAATGAAAGAGTTTCAGTAAAAACAGGCACAAAAGCAGCAGACATGGAACCTTCGGCAAAAAGCTCTCTGAACAGATTTGGAATGCGATAAGCAATGAAAAAAGCATCAGTAAATCCGGTAGCACCGAATATCTTGGCCAGCAATATGTCCCTTACAAATCCCAGTACCCTGCTGCCCGTAGTTGCCAGCGAAATTTGCCCCGCGGCTTTTGTCACAGCTCTTTTGTCATCCATGGAAGCTTGACTTTACTACCTTTTAAATGTTAAAAAATTAATTGATTTTTCATTCTATTCAGGTAAAATTCTAAAGTTATACGGAGGTATTACCTTGCCGGCAATCGTTGCACCGAAAAAAAGTAAGTCAGCAATAAAGAGGGCCAGACAGGCTGAAGTAAAAAATACTAAAAACCGGTCCGTAAAAAAAATGCTGAGCACGCTAACAAAGAATGTAGAGAGAGAAGTTGCAAATAAGAGCGGTGAAGGAGCATCTTCAGCACTGCAAAAAGTTGTTGCAGCTATTGACAAGGCTGCACACAAGGGTATTATACATAAAAATACCGCTTCAAGAAGAGTCGCAAGACTCACAAAGCTTGTCAATTCATTGACCCCTTCTGAAGCAGCCTGATCATCAAAACCTCAATAACAAGCTCAGGGCGTCCTGATGTCTTTACTCTAAGGTCCGCCTCATGTAATTTTCTGAAAATCTGATAAAAATCTTCCTCCTTATAATCCGGCAGATATTTCACCATAGCCCTGAAAGTCTTTTCTCTCATCTTGACAGGCCGCTTCCCTTTGTTAAGCCAAAGCGAATAGAACTGCTTGAAATGCCAGTTTAGAGTACCTATAATAACCGGTGCCTCCATGGTGTTACGCGCAAACATCGTGTTCAGAATTCTAAATGTACGGGTTTTCTGCCCTGCAATAAGCGAATCCAGCAGGTCAAAGGAAGTAAATTCTCTCATCATGCTGGTACCTGCCATAACATCTTTGTCTGTAATTGTTTTCTTCCCTAATAGTGCCATCCTTTCAACTTCCATCATCAAAAGCCCTGTATCATACCCCACAAACTCCAATAAACAGTCTACGGCATCATCAGTTAATTGTATTCCCTTCTTAGAAGAAATCTGCTTCATCCAGAAAGGAATGTCTTTATCTTTTATATTCAGTGAATATGTCTTCCAGTTTAAATTCCAGGACGCCCTGGGCGCTTTTTTGGATAAAATCAACATGCAGGTTGTGTCGGAAGGATCGTTCAGATAGGGAGTCAGGGTCTTTTTCACAGGCGTTGAAAAATTATGAAAATCTTTCAGTACAACAAGGCGTCTCTGTGCCATAAAAGGGAGAGTAGAAGCAGCGTCCAATACTTCCTGCGCCTCCGAGGATGAATCAAAAACATCATAATTGAAATCTACAGGATTTGATGCGATAACTGTTTCAATAAATCTTGAAAGCGCATCCTCAAGAAAACTGCTCTCTTCACTCCAAATGTAATAAAGGGCCCCTGGCACCCCCCTCTCAACTTCCTTGAGAAGAACTTTATTTAGCATAATTCAGTATAATTCTGCTCACTATTTCTTTTGCGATCTCTTTGGCGGCTTTATCTGTAGCCTTTTCCTTTTGAGCAACGCTCTGACTCACTGTTCCTGTGGATTGAAAAGTTATTTTAATAGGTGATTGCATAGCATTAAACTCAATTACATTTCCATTATCGATCACCTTAATGTCTGCCCTCATTATCAACTCCTGTTCTTTGATAGTCTCGTCCACAGCACCAACAGCTCCGAGCTGAAATGATGTTACAGTCGCTTCAAGAGCAACCTCACCGCCCGTCAGTTTCACATCAATACCCTGGTTTGTGAACTCACTTGAAAGACTGTTGTGAAGTCTTTCTTCAAGTCCAGGCTCGTAAGTTTGATTTTGAACCGGTCTTATCGTTATGGAATTAAACGGCAGATAACTGGAACCTATCATTTTATACCCGCAGGAAGACAGAATAAAGGTGAAGATCAAAAATAATAATGCGAGACTGATAAAGTTCAGATTCTTCAATTTAAAACAATCCATTTTATCAAACCACCAGATTTACAAGCTTGCCCTTTACAACTATCACCTTTTTCGGAGTCTTATCCTTTATATGCTCCTGAATTTTAGGTTCTGAAAAAGCCTTTTCTTTTATTACCTCGTCATCAAGTCCCGCCGGTATCATAACTTTACTTCTTACTTTTCCGTTAATCTGGATAACAAGCTCGATCTCTTCTTCTTTTGCAGCTTCTTCATCCCAGACAGGCCACTTCTCATTAAATATACTTTTGTCTTCTCCGATTTCCCTCCAGAGCTCTTCGGCAAAATGAGGTGCAAAAGGGGAAATAAGCAAGATCAAACGGTTAATGCTGAATCTTTGCACATTCAGGTCGAACTCATTTGATGGAACAAAAGATAATAACTCATTTATAAGTTCCATCAATGCCGCAATAGCCGTGTTGAAGTGACAGTCTCGTTCAATACTCTCAGTAACCTTTCTGATTGTCTGATCTGTTTTTCGCAATAAACGTAATGCATGATCAGTACACTGTGACAGATCTCCTTTTTCAGGCCGTTTTGTGCGTAATGAATCACGATTTTCATATGCTATACCCCATACTCGTTTAAGGAATCTATACGCACCATCCACTGCCTTGTCGGACCACTCCAGGTCCCTCTCCGGCGGGGCAGCAAACATGCAGAATATCCTTACTGTATCGGAGCCGTATTTGTTGACCAGAAAATCCGGGTCAACAACGTTCCCCTTTGATTTGGACATTTTCGTACCGTCTTTAATAACCATACCCTGAGTCAGAAGGCTTTTAAAGGGTTCCCCGGTACTGATAATTCCCAGGTCTCTTATGACTTTAGTAAAAAACCGTGAATAAAGAAGGTGCAGTACCGCATGTTCAATGCCGCCGATATACTGATCAACCTGCATCCAGTAATCTGCGGAGTTGCGGTCAATAGGATTGCTGTCAGACTCAGGAGAACAATATCTCAAAAAATACCACGACGAATCAACAAAAGTGTCCATGGTATCAGTTTCCCTTCTTGCATCTCCACCGCATTCAGGGCATTTTGCTTCAATAAAATCATTCAGATCCGCTAATGGCGACATCCCTTTTTCTCCAACTGAAACATTCTGTGGCAATTCAACCGGAAGTTCACTTTCAGGCACAGGCATGATACCGCAAGAAGGGCAATAAACTACAGGAATCGGCGTGCCCCAGTACCGCTGACGGGATATGCCCCAGTCCCTGAGTTTATAGTTCACAATCCTTTTCCCAAGTCCCTGTTTCTCAATATGATCGGCTATCTTTTCTTTAGCCTCTGCACTGGACATTCCGGAGTATTCCTTTGAATTTACCAGCACGCCATATTCCTCATCAGCTTCTGTCAGTTCCAAACTAATATCAGGGAAACCACCCGCATCCGGCCTAATATTTTTATAATCAGCTTCTGGAAGGATTACTACTTTAATCTGGATATCATACTTCTTCGCAAACTCGAAGTCCCTCTGGTCATGCGCAGGGACCGCCATTACCGCCCCTGTGCCATATTCCATGAGGACAAAGTTCGCGACATAGATTGGAATTCTGTCCCCGGTTAACGGGTTTACGGCATGAAAACCGGTGAAGACCCCTTCTTTCTCTTCAGGGTCGTCCGAGAGTGCCTCTATCTGCGTCAGCACCTTTTCATCTTTTACGAGTTCTGTTACGAGCGGATGTTTCTTTGCGATACTCATAAAGGTAGCGCCATAGAGGGTATCTTGCCTGGTTGTAAATATCCTGATCGTTTTGTCCGAACTGTCTATCCAGAAATCGACCTCAACACCCTCACTTCGTCCGATCCAGTTACGCTGCATCATTACAACCTTTTCAGGCCATCCGTCCAGGGAATCCGCATCTCTCAATAGTTCTTCTGCATATTCAGTAATCTTAAAAAACCACTGCTCAAGCTCTTTCAGCACCACTCTGGTCTCACATCTCCAGCACTCCTCATTAATAACCTGTTCATTTGCAAGTACTGTCTCACAAGAAGGACACCAGTTCACAGAAGAAGCCTTCTTATATGCAAGGCCACGTTCAAGCATTCTGAGAAAAAACCACTGGTTCCATCTGTAATAATCTGGCTTGCATGTTGTAACCTCCCGCTGCCAATCGTATCCCAGCCCCATCTTCTTTAACTGCTTCTTCATATAATCGATATTGTCATAAGTCCATTTTGAAGGATGAACACCATGTTTTATGGCAGCATTTTCAGCCGGAAGGCCAAAGGCGTCCCAGCCCATTGGGTGCAACACATTGAAACCACGCATTTTTTTATACCGGGTAATCACATCTCCTATAACGTAGTTCCTCACATGCCCCATGTGAATCCTCCCGGAAGGGTATGGAAACATCTCGAGACAGTAAAACTTTGGAAGTTTATTATTTTCACTGACAGAAAACAGGTTATCTTTTTCCCATTTCTGCTGCCAGTGTATCTCGATATTTTGAGGTTTATACTTTTCTTCCAAGCCGGCCCTCACTTCTGAATTAATTAATTAATTATGCGACTGAAATAATGTATTGTATCATAATGAACAGGCTAAAATTATTCAAACTGTTTCTTAATTAACTATTGGATTTTAAATCTTATTAAGTGCTATACTACCACTTAATTTTGTCCTGTAGGAGAGTATATTGATAGCCTTTTTTGCATTTGCAATCCGATGGTTAAAGTTTGCATATCGTCTTCGTATTTTCACTTTGACATATTTGACACTGTCGTTTCTTCTTGTAAGCATTCCAGGTGCTTCAGCACAAACAGGCCCACTCATTAAATTAATCGAGATAAATGGAAATAAAAAAATCAGTACGAGTACCATTCTTTCCAAGATAATAAGCAGGGAGGGAGATGTTTTCTCAAAAAATACTGTCCAGGATGATATCCGGAAATTATACAGTATCGGATATTTTGATGACATAAAAGTTGAAATCGATTCATTTGAAGGCGGAGTTCATATTATATTCAATTTTATAGAAAAACCGACTATAACCAGTTTAGATTTTCAGGGAAATAAAGAGTTTGAAACTAAAGACCTGAAAGAAAAAATAACCATTACATCAGGCGCTATTGCCAACCTTTCTCTGATTACCGATAACACCCAGCAAATTATTTCATTTTATCAATCAGAGGGATACTGGCTTGTTAACGTGGTACCGATAATAAGGAAAATTTCTGAAGACGCGGTTGCTCTTACATACCAGGTAGATGAGGGGCCAAAAGTTAAAATTAAAAAAATAACTATTGAGGGCAATAACGCCATTTCGGACAGGAAGATCAAAAAAGTCATGCAAACGAGAAAATGGTGGTGGTTTTCGTTCATCACCGGTTCTGGAGTCTACAGGAAAGAAATCATCAGGGCAGATATAGAAAGGATCAGGGAATTATATCACAGTAAAGGCTATATTTACGTTACTATCTCTGAACCGTTAATCACATTAAGTCCTGACAAGAAGAAACTTTTCCTTTCTATAACCATATCTGATGGAGACCAGTACAGTGTCGGAAACCTGGATATAGATGGGAACACAGTGTTCTCCAAATCAGAATTATTTGAACAGATGAGTATGGAATCCGGCCAGATATTCAATAGAACTACGATGAGAAAAGATATCGACAAAATTATAGACCTCTATATGGAAAAAGGCTATGCCCGCGCTGATATTAATCCATTGATCAATGTCAATGCAGAGGGGAAAACTGCAGACCTAACGCTTTCGGTGACAGAAGGGAACATTTTCAGGATCGGCAGAATCGATATTTCAGGTAACACAAAAACTCGTGACAAGGTCATTAGAAGAGAAATGAGGCTTGATGAAGGCAATATTTTCAATAAGAAACTTCTGAAGAGAAGTTACCAGAGAATAAACAATCTCAATTATTTTGATAATGTGGATGTTAAACCCACGCTTCGAGATGAAGAGCAGCTTGTTGATATTGATATTGATGTTAAAGAAAAATTGACCGGCATGCTCAGTATCGGAGGTGGATACAGCTCTATAGACAAGTTTATGGTCATGGGTGAAATCACCCAGACAAATTTATTTGGAAGAGGTCTCTACCTTAAACTGAGAGCAGACTTAAGTTCAAGACGAACAAATTACAACCTGTCCCTTCGGGACCCGTGGTTTATGGACAAACCATTGTCTGTTACTTTCAGTATATATAATGAAGAAATCGAATATCTGGATTATGACAAGAAGGCGACCGGAGGCTCAATAGGTGCAGGTAAAGAATTATCAGAATATGTAGGCACGAACATTACATATAATATCGAACAGGCAGAAATTATTAATGTATCATCCGGTGCCTCAACAATAATCAAGGATCAGGAAGGAGAAAAGCTGACCAGCAGCATAAGCCCTTCGATCTGGAGAGATACCCGTAATAACTTTATGGATCCTACTGATGGTTCAAAAAATGCGCTGCATTTAACTGTAGCGGGGCTC
>CAYPIT010000104.1:0-8141 GCA_964410825.1 uncultured Nitrospiraceae bacterium | reverse complement strand
CCTTTCTGTTTGGTTTTTTAATCGAATAAACGATTAAGCGAAATTTAAATAATAATAAATTCCCCTGAGCTAAATCAATGTCTTAATACCATGACTTCTATGAAGTTCATGATTATACAGATTCCGATAGTTTAATGGCGGAGGAGGTAGGATTCGAACCCACGGAGCTTTCGCTCTACGGTTTTCAAGACCGTCGCCTTCGTCCACTCGGCCACTCCTCCAACTCATGGGTAATAGGAAAAAAATGAGATCTACCGATTAAACAACAAGAATGAATCCTATAGCCAATGGCCTATTACCTTATAACCCCAATATTATTGACCCTTCTATATATAGAGGGGCTAAAAGACAAGGTATTATACCAAAACTGCCAATTTGTTGGAAGTTTTCTGCAATCATGATTTACTATAAGATGTGCAGGTGATTTAGTTAGTTCTTTCAAGCTGTAAAATCTGCTTATTAACCTAAACAATGAAAAAATATAATCTTAAACCATCAATAATTCCGAAACGATCAATCGATTATTCATCTCATCTGAACCCTGAGCAGCTTGCAGCTGTTACGGCCGGAGACGGGCCTGCCCTTGTAATAGCAGGAGCCGGCTCTGGTAAGACAAGAGTGGTTACATACAGGGTTGCATATCTTATTGAGCATGGAATAACACCTTCACGCATTATGCTTCTCACTTTCACGAACAAGGCAGCCCGGGAAATGTTACAAAGGGTGGAGATGCTTATCAAAACTGAAGCGAGGAAAGTATGGGGCGGTACTTTCCATCATATAGGAAATATCATGTTAAGGAAATATGGTGAAAACATAAATCTGGATCCAAGTTTTACGATACTTGACAGAGAAGATTCCAAAAGCCTTGTTGAATCCTGTATTGCTGACCTCAATTTAAGAAAAAATAAGATGTTTCCAAAGGGGAATGTAGTTTTGAATATTATCAGCCACTCAACCGGAACTATCAGACCTGTAAAGGGGGAAATAGAAGAGCACTATGATTACCTCGATGTTTATTCTGAAGAAATAGAACGGGTAAGCGAAATATATAATGCAAAAAAGAAAAATATGAATCTTGTAGACTTTGATGATCTGCTGGTCCTCTGGAGAACAATCCTTATAGAAGTCCCTTCCATTAAAGAGAAGCTCTCGGACAGGTTTCTCCATATTCTCGTGGATGAATACCAGGATACCAATAAAATACAGTCCGAGATCGTAGACCTTATGGCATCAGCACACAAAAACCTTATGGTGGTTGGTGATGACTCCCAGGCTATCTATTCTTTCAGGGGGGCATGCTTTGACAATATAATCAACTTTAATAACAGGTATCCTGATGCAAGGCCATTTAAACTTACCACGAATTACAGAAGTACCGAAGAAATATTGCATCTTGCAAATGAAAGCATAGCTTACAACAGCAGGCAATTTCCTAAGGTCCTCCATTCTCTCGAGAGGACCGGGCCTTTGCCGGCTCTCATTTCCCTGAAAAATCTGTCCCAGCAGGCAGAGTTTGTCTCACAGAGGATACTTGAACTTATTTATGAAGGCATTGCTATGAGCGAGATCGCAGTTCTTTACAGATCCCACTACCAGTCCATGGATTTGCAGATGGAGCTTACCAGAAGAGGAGTCCCGTATGAAATCAGATCAGGACTGCGGTTTTTTGAGCAGGCACACATTAAAGACATCATATCTTATCTGCGAGCTGTTCTTAATCCTATGGATGAAATATCATGGACAAGAATTCTAAAACTGGTTCCCGGCATTGGTAATATTACGGCGCGAAAAGTATGGGAATATCTAAAATCATCATCATCCCCGCTTGAACTAATCAGGTCAGATGATATCGTAAAAATGCTCCCAAAAAGAGGCAAAGAAAACTGGCATTCTTTCAAATCCGGTGTAGGTGATCTGAATGATGAAGATTTAGTGCTTCACCCTGCTGAAGCTATCAGAGATATTCTGGACAGGGGTTATGATATTTACCTGAGAGGGAACTTCGAAAATTATGAAAACAGAAGAGAGGATATAGAGCAGCTTTCAAACTATGCAAACAATTTTAAATCTACAAGAGAGTTTTTGAGCGATCTTGCACTGCTTACGGGTGTCCAGGCTGAGGATGTTGTAGAGCCTGATGAAGGAGGGGAATCTATTGTGCTTTCTACTGTTCACCGGGCAAAGGGTTTAGAGTGGTCGAGGGTTTTTGTAATAGGGCTGATTGACGGTGGTTTTCCATCAGCCAGGGCTATGGGAGACCTTGAGGGTGAAGAAGAGGAAAGACGAATATTTTATGTTGCTATTACAAGGGCTAAAGATGAGCTGTACCTGTGTTATCCGGTAATGGACAACAGATGGTACGATGGCTCGATAATCAAAAGACCGTCCTTATTTCTTCAGGAGCTTGCAGCGGACACATACGAAAAGTGGGAGATAGAAGAATAATAGACTATAAAAGAAAATTATAATATAATAAATTTATATCATGAAATATTCGGATGTCTATCTTTCCAAAACTTATAACGCATACAAGGGGACCTGCGAAGCCCTTGACGCGCTCGGGTTCAGCGTTACTGGCAAACGCGTATATATTAAGCCTAACCTGACAGGCGCCCGCCCATCACAGGATGGTTTGACCGTAGATATAGGCCCTGTCCGTGCAGTACTTGAACGGCTTCATGACTGCCCGCAGATTACAATCGGAGAATCGTGCAGTAATACAGCTGAAGCATTCGAAGAACTCGGGTATCGACAGTTAGCCGATGAATTTCCGAATGTAAGTCTTGAAGATATTAGGTTTACTGAAATTGTGTGGAAACCGATTCCAAAACCTTTTCATACAAAAGAGATGCCATTCAATGCAAACATATTTACACATGATTACATCATTAACATAGCCAAGATGAAGACTCACTCGCTTGCGGGAGTGACATTATGCATGAAAAACATTTTCGGCTTTATACCTACCCGGAAGCAAAAGCTGATGTACCACCCGTTTATCCGTAAGGCTATTCTTGATATGAACCAGATTGTTTCCAGTCATTTCAGCATTGTGGATGGAGTGTGGGGCAATGAATTTGATGAGATCCAGAGCACGCCCAAAAAAACATGCGCTATTGTGGCAGGGGAAAACCTGCTGGCTGTTGATATGATCGCTGCTGAAATCATGGGTATAGATCTGAATGATATTGAAACGTACAGATTGGCGTTTGAACTCTGGGGCGATCCGAAAATTAATCTGTCCGGTAGCGGTCTTGATGAGGTTAGAACCAGGTATAGACAGGGCTGTCTGTTTACAACAAGGATCAGGTATATAAAGGAAACAGCGGCTAGCCTGGCCTATCGTGCGGTTAGCCGGCACTAAATATAATCCGCGGATTGTTGTCCTCTCTTTTTAATTAATGCCGCTCTCTTCTCTCTTGATGTACAATATTAAAATTGCTATTTTGAATTTAAAAGTATACGAAGGCGGTATCGATGAGTGGGTAGAAAACAGCCTTTAATAGCATTTAATTTATCGCAAAAGAGTAGTATAACAACCTAATTACCGAAGATATACTATAATATTGACATTCTTATGAAAACCGGAAAGAACAAAAAAACCGACCTTATTGTCCAGAAAAACAGGGAGTTGACCGCGATCCTTGAAGTCAGCAAGGTGCTTACTACTTCGTTTGATCTTGAAAAAAATCTCTCATCTGTAATGTTGACACTTGGCAGTCTTCTTGAAATGCAGAGGGGATGTGTTTTCCTGCTTGACCCTGTATCGGGTGAAATGCGCATTGTGGCGGCCCATGGCCTTGCAAAAAAAAATATAGCAAAAGGCAAATATCGTATTGGGGAAGGTATTGTCGGCCGCGTGCTTGAAAAAAAGATTCCAATGGTAATTCCCAATATCGGGCAGGAACCATTGTTTCTCAACAAAACAGGGTCAAGACCTGCAAAGGACGGCATCTCATTCCTGAGCGTTCCGATAATGTTAAAGAATGAAGGCCTCGGTGTGCTAAGCGTTGACAGGATTTATGCAAAAGAACATGGAAATGTTGATGATGACCTGAGAGTTTTAAAAATTATTGCATCTCAAATAGCCCAGTTTGTCAAACTCTGGGAAAGTTATGAAATGATCGAAAAAGAAAAAGAAAACCTGAAACAGGAGTTGAAAGGCAAGTACAGTATCGAAAATGTTATCGGTAAGTCAGACCGTATGCAGGAAGTCTTTGAGGCTGTTTATCGTGTTGCTCGTTCAAAGGCTACAGTACTTTTACGTGGTGAAAGCGGCACAGGCAAGGAACTTATAGCAAAGGCTATTCATTACATGAGCCCGAGAAGCAAAGGATCATTTATAAAGTTTAATTGCGCCTCGATTCCTGAAGGCCTTCTTGAATCCGAGCTCTTTGGCCATGAAAAAGGTGCGTTTACCGGTGCCATATCTTCAAGAAGCGGCAAATTCGAACTTGCGAACAATGGCACCATTTTTCTGGATGAAATAGGGGACCTTCCTATAACGCTTCAGCCAAAAATCCTTCGTGTTCTGCAGGAGAGGGAATTTGAGAGAGTAGGCAGTGAGAGGACAATCAAGGTAGATGTAAGGATTATTGCGGCAACAAGCAGGAATCTGGAAAACCTGGTATCTCACAATAAATATAGGGAAGACCTCTATTACAGGCTTAATGTAATACCACTTTTTTTGCCGCCATTAAAGGAAAGAGGAGAGGATATTCCGGTGTTGATAGAATACTTCCTGAAGAAATTCAATCAGGAAAACGATCGCTCCGTAACTCTCGATAAAAGCGCTATGCAGGTATTTCTGAATTATAATTGGCCGGGAAATGTAAGAGAGCTTGAAAACACTATTGAAAGGTTAGTTATAATGACCGGCTCAAACCGGATATTTGCCTCTGATCTGCCTGTGTCGCTTAGCATACGCCGTGTGAAAAGTGCTGACAGGTCGTCTTCACTCGTATCAAATATCGAAGAAATAGAAAAAGCAAATATTGTAGATGCACTTGCTAAGACCAAATGGGTACAGGCAAGGGCAGCTAAACTGCTTGGAATCACTCCGCGACAGATTGGATATAAGATAAAAAAATATGTAATAGAAGAAAAGAGCATTTAGTTAGTTTTATTTATCATTAAATCGCCAAAAAGTTGACTATTTAACACTTTCACTTCCAGATAATTTCTTAGCAAATAATTCATTTCCACAAGCGGCAGCAAAAAGAATGCTGTAATTATAAGCAATTAGATGCGGTTTCTGTTGGAATCCAATGTTTAGGCATATGGCATTATTGCCGGGCATAAATGTTGCTTGTTAAGTCATTAGAGGAAACAATAAAAACTTCGGGCAAGGATGAAAGGAGGGCGTTGCAATGAATGAAATTAACAATAAAAATAAAATGTGTACTTTATGTAAATGCGAATATACCTCAATCCACACTGAAGTTGCACCTGGAGTAAAGATTTATGTATGCAACAATTGTCTTGATGCAGCAAAGCACAATTTTATATGGGTATGCATGAATTGTGGTAAAGTTTACCTGAGACCAAAAAAGATGGTCTTGGATCGACTTAACGATTTTGAGATGAAACAGGCATATATGCAATGCGAAGACATGCAGATAATCCAGGGTCTTGATATATGTGTTGAATGTGATCCCGAAGGTATATTCAATTACATGGAAGTGCAGAAAACAGCAATGGAATGTTAGTTGCTGAGTAATAGATTATTTGCAGTATGATACCAATAGGACATTTACTTTTTTATATTGCAATACTATATTAATCACCTTCAAATTCTGTTAAACAGAAGACATTATATCCTTTTTCTTTAAGTTTCTTATCTCCGCCCACATCCGGCAGGTTTACGATAAAGGCCATTTCAGCAACAATTCCGCCAAGTTTTTCTATAAGAGCAGCAGCAGCCAATGCCGTTCCTCCAGTTGCCAGAAGGTCATCAACGAGAAGGACTTTTAATCCTTTACTTATTGCGTCCTTATGTATTTCTACGGTATCTGTACCGTATTCAAGCTCATATTCATGTTGCTCTACTTCTGCCGGCAGCTTCCCTATTTTTCTTATCGGGACAAATCCTTTTCCGAGGGTATATGATATAGCGCCGCCGATAATAAATCCTCTTGCCTCAATTCCCACAATAAGATCAAAATTAACGCTATCATCTATATACCTCTGAGTAAAGTTATCAATGACCAGCCTGAATCCGACAGGGTCTTTTAACAGAGTAGTTATATCTCTAAACATTATTCCTTTCTTGGGATGGTCAGGGATTGTCCTTATTCTGGATTTGATAGGCATAAGATATTCTCCTTTCTTTTTTTCTGCTGCCAAAATTCCTACTGAGTGCATACATCTTCATAATTGTTGAGTTTCGGAATTACATCAAGAAGCAGCTTTATTACATTATCTGCATTTTTCTTCATTGTTGCTACTATCATCTCCCACGTTACAGGTTCTTCCTCCTCATGCCAGCAGTCATAATCTGTTGACATCGCGATCGTTGCGTAATGTATCTTTTTTTCTCTTGCGAGGCAGACCTCGGGTACTGTGCTCATATTAATAACATCTGCATTCCAGCTTCTGAACATGTGGCTCTCGGCCCGGGTTGAAAACCTGGGGCCTTCTATTGCAATTACCGTTTTATCCTTATGATACATAAAATTCAATCTCTTGGCTGATGATACAAACATGTTTATCAGGCCGGGACAGAAAGGGTCAGCCATCGAAGTATGAACCACTTCACTTTCATCAAAGAAAGTAACCTCTCTCTTGCGGGTATGATCAATGAACTGGTTCGGGAATACCAGATGTCCCGGAGCTATCTCTTCCCGGAGTGAACCTACAGCGGTTGATGCAATAATATGAGTGCATCCATGTTTATTGAGGGCCCATATGTTAGCCCTGAAATTTACTTTACTGGGATAAATAGAGTGGTCTTTACCATGCCTTGCTATAATTGCTGTCTCAACACCCCCGATCGACCCGCACGTAAGAGCAGAAGTAGGATTGCCATATGGCGTTTCTACAGGTATTTTTTTTGCATCTTTCAATATATCAGGATCATCAAGCCCTGATCCTCCGATTATGCCGACTTTAATCATGAATTACCTCGTTTCCTTAAATAGTAAATCTTCAAAGAGTTAAATTAAGCGGATTTATTGAAAATTGTAGTATTTGAATATATTAAAAGATTTTAAATAAAATGGCAAAAAAAGCAAAGGGTAGAGCCGGTTATAGCTCTACCCTTTAAGCGGTGATTTCATTTCATCGAGACAATCTTATGCTCTTAACACTTTGAGGTCTCCTCCAAATATTTTATGTAGGTCCTCATAAACTTTTCCTCGCCTTCATCCCAGAACATGTCCATGCCGGAGTCCTCTTTTGCTTTTACCAACCGATTTGCCAAGAGCAACAGATCCTCTTCAAGTTCTGCCTTTAACACCTGTTCATCCATATATCTCTTGTATGCCGGTAACTTCAATCTATTCTTCATTGTACTGGCTCCTTCCATATGTCAAGAGTAGAAATATTGTTTGAAGAAATTATGAAGGATTTAAGTGCAGAGATCTGAATTATATTAATATGAGGGTGCAATATATTATACAAAATTGTAATTCATACAATTATGTAGTGTTATCCAGTTGCTAATGCGTTGAAATACCAGCATTTAATGCTGGTATGCTTTTTGATAACTATAGCCTCGATATTTAATGTCCGGGAATCTTTGCGTTCTAACAAAAGAGAGAGGGGAAGAGGTATTATAATGAAAAATAAAAATTCATAAATAAGAAATGGTTAAAAAATGCATGTTTTAATTATTAAAAATATCAAAAGCGAGGGTCCTGGGACAATAGAGGATTTCCTGAAGGAAAAAGGTGCTGAATACGATATTCTCGAGATCTTTGACTGTAAGGCTGAGATACCTGACCTCAGGAAGTATTCTCACCTGGTAATCATGGGAGGACCGATGGCTGTTTATGAAATTGATGATCACTCTTACCTTAATTTTGAGACAGCAATGATAAGAGTGTTTATTAAAAGTAATAAGCCGGTGCTTGGAATCTGCCTTGGCGCCCAGATGATCGCTTATGCCCTTGGTGCAAAGGTTTATAAAGGAAATGTAG
>CAYPIT010000103.1:0-8532 GCA_964410825.1 uncultured Nitrospiraceae bacterium | reverse complement strand
TGCAGTTTTTCGATTAATCCTCTCAGCATTTTTTACTCCTTATGATTTTCTGGATGGCTTTCGTATCCATTTTTTCAAATGCTCCAAGCAGGAGGAAGCGTGTAAACATATCAGAGTCATTTAATGAATAATGCACCCACCTTCCATTTTTTCTGTCCTTTATCAGTCCGGCTTCCTTTAACATACTTAGATGAAAGGAAATATTAGGTTGGGTCATGCCCAGGGACTCGGCAATATCACATACGCAGATTGCCCCCTCTTTCATTAATGACAAAATGCGTAGCCTTGTCTCGTCCGATAGTGCCTTGAATGTTTGAGTAATATTATGCATCTGTTTCTTCAATAGATAAATACTTATTTATATAAATATCATAATATTCAAATAATTTCAAGCTAATTTAGAGAATATATAAATGAATATTAATTAATAACAAGGACGTATCATATTGATTTGCCGGAATCTGACTCCGGTTTCTTCCTTTCGTGACAGGTTAATTCATAACCTATTATAAGTATTATGAAATTTTGTCTTATGTTTGATTTTATATATTTGTTCTGGCAAGCTAATGAGATGAGAGTAATGGGGTTGGATGTTGGTGATAAAAGGATAGGGGTGGCTGTAAGTGACGGCCTGGGATTGACGGCTCAAGGAATAGATACTGTAAGCCGAGACAAATATGTGGATGCCTTGAAAAACATCATTGAAGAGTATGAAGTCAAATCTATTGTGGTCGGAATCCCCAGAATGCTTGATGGCACCATCGGTATTCAGGCTGAAAAAGTACTGGAATTTATAGAGGATTTAAAGGCTGCTATGCAGTTACCGGTTTTTCTGTGGGATGAAAGATTAAGTACTGTTGCTGCTGAGAGAGTCTTACTCGAGGCTGATATGAGCAGGAAAAAAAGAAAAACTCTGAGGGATAAAGTCTCTGCGATAGTGATTCTTCAAAACTACCTGGACAGCAGAAAATCATGAATAACAGCAGATCGTCTTTTTTGCAAAGAATAGCTATAGTTGTCAGCCTTGTTATCCTGTCGGGATTGCTCCTTATTATCTATCTCGTAACTCCTATTTCCTTTGAGGAAAAATGGAGGGAGGTAGAGATACCGGAGGGCTCAAGTTACACCGGAGGCGTTAATATATTATTAGACAACAGTATCTTGAATAATAAATTATTTTTTAGTCTGCTTGGCAGAATCACTAATGCCGATAGATTGCTGAAACCCGGTTATTATTATCTCAGCGCTTCTATGAGTCCGCTCCAGATATTTGAAAATTTAATTCAGGGAAGAACTATACAATATAGCATTACAATACCAGAAGGATCAGAACTGAAGGATATAAGGGAAAAATTTCTCAAAGCCAATCTTATCGATAACGAATCATGGCAGCTTGTATATGATGATAATTTACTTTCGTCTCTTGAAATTGATGCTCCAAGTCTTGAAGGATATATATACCCGGACACATATACTTTTTCAAAAGGAACTGACCCCCGGATCATTTTAAAAGTAATGGTGCAGAGACTGAGAGAAGTATTTAATGAATCCCTTTTGGCAAGGGCAGCAGAACTCGGAATGACCGAAAACGAGGTTGTAACTCTTGCTTCAATAATAGAAAAAGAAGCAGTATATGATTCCGAAAGAGAACTGATATCAGCTGTCTACCATAACCGTCTGAAAAAGAATATGAGGCTCCAGGCAGATCCTACAGTATTATACGGTATTAAAAATAGGTGGAAACGGATACGTTATAAAGATTTAAAAAGGGATACACCATATAATACATACAAAATAAAAGGCTTGCCTCCTGGCCCTATAGCTTCACCAGGCATAAAGTCCATAATAGCCGCTCTCTACCCATCTGATGCGGATTATCTGTTTTTCGTTGCAAAAAACAACGGTAAACATTACTTCTCTGAAACAGATGCAGAGCATACAAAGGCGGTTGTGCAGTATCAGCTAAATGGCTACGACAAATTTAAGAAAAAGAAAGAAAAAATTAACTAAACAGATAGCTCTTGGCTATCTGAAAATAGGCGGCAAAGCGCCTGTCGTAGTCCAGTCAATGACAAAAACTGACACCCGAGATGTCCGGTCTACGATATCCCAGATAAAAAAACTTGAGGTTGCAGGTTGTGAAGTCGTGCGAGTCGCGGTCTTAAATGAAGAAGCGGCACAGGCGATCAAGTCTATCAAGAAAAAGATCAATATTCCTCTTATAGCTGATGTCCATTTTAACCACAGGCTTGCCCTTGATTCGATCGAAAATGGAGCGGACGGATTGAGGATTAACCCTGGGAATATAGGTAACAAGCAGAAGATAAAGGAAGTCGTCAGTTTGGCAAAAGACAAAGGCATTCCCATAAGAATAGGCGTAAACGCTGGATCACTCGAAAAAGACCTGCTAAGGAAACACAGGCACCCAACTGCAAAAGCGCTTGTTGAAAGCGCAGCGCGGCACATAACTATTCTTGAGGACTTGAAGTTCAGAAACATAAAGGTGTCCCTGAAGGCTTCTGATGTCACGAGAACTATAGATGCCTATAGACTGTTTTCTGAAAGATTCAGGTATCCACTGCATATTGGGATATCAGAAGCAGGCCCGGCTTTTTCCGGAACTATTAAGAGTGCCGTTGGTCTGGGGATCCTTCTATCTGAAGGAATCGGTGACACTATCAGAGTATCTCTAACTGCGGATCCTGTTGAAGAAGTTAAAGTTGCATATGAGATTTTGAAGAGCCTGAACCTGAGGCGGTCAGGACCTGAACTTATATCATGTCCAACATGCGGACGGTGCCAGATAGATATCAGGAAAATTGTGGGAAAAGTTGAAACAAAACTGTCCGGAATGAAAAAGCCGATCAAGGTGGCTGTTATGGGCTGTGTGGTCAATGGTCCTGGAGAGGCCAGGGAAGCTGATATAGGAATTGCAGGCGGGAAGGGAATGGGTATACTCTTTAAAAATGGTAAGGTTGTAAAAACATTAAAAGAGCGTGAACTGTTCAGTACCCTGATGAGGGAAATTAAGAAAATATGAGATAGGAGATAGGGGTCAAGTCTTTAGTCCATGCGAATAATAAAGACGATCAAAGAAATGCAGGCGTTCAGTATAGAATACAGATCAGGTGGTAAGAGCGTGGGTTTTGTCCCTACAATGGGCGCTCTTCATGATGGACATTTGAGTCTTGTAAAAAAATCGATAGAGGATAACGATATAACCGTTGTCTGTATTTTTGTGAATCCAACACAGTTTGGTCCAGGGGAAGATTTTGATCAATATCCCAGAGATCTGGAAAGCGATATAAAAAAACTTTCGTCTTATGATCTGGATTGTATTTTTTTGCCGGACAATAATGATATGTATCCTGATGGTTTCTCAACATCCATAAACATTGGGGTTACAGGGGATATACTTTGTGGTGCATCCAGGCCAGGTCATTTTAATGGTGTTGCTACTGTGGTATTAAAACTTTTCAATATTGTCCTGCCTGACAGAGCGTATTTCGGACAGAAAGACTTTCAGCAGACTGTGGTGATCAGGACGCTGGTTAGAGAACTCAACTTGAATATTGATATTGCTGTCTGTCCTATAATTAGAGAGGATGATGGTCTGGCAATGAGCTCCCGTAATGTTTACCTGAGTAGTGAAGAGCGAAATTCGGCCTTAATAATTTATAAGGCATTGCAATATGCTGAGGATCTTATATTATCAGAGGGAATGGAAGATTCTGATTCTGTGAAAATTGAGATCGAAAAGTTGATAAAATCCGAGCCGCTTGCAAAAATAGAATATATAGAAATTCTAAACCCTCATGACCTCAAATCGTTAACTGTAATTAATAAGCCTGTAATAATCTGTATTGCTGCCAGTATCGGTCGCACGAGATTAATAGATAATTTGGTGGTGTACAGATCATAATGATTGACGATAAAACAGATAAACAGGAATCCCTACCTTTAAAGGAACGACGGGATGATATACTTCAACTTGCCCGGCAGTTCATAAAATTATCTGAAAGGCAGTTTGGTACTTCTTCAAAGGATTTATCAAAAGAGGCAGAAGAATATCTTCTCAATTATGACTGGCCTGGAGAGGAGAAGGAACTTGAAATTTCTATAAAGCGCGCATGTATTTTGACAGAGAATCCAAAACTGTTTATAGAGGATTTTGATCTTAAACAGCGACAGGCAAGATCAATCGGGAAGTTTGTAGAAACCCGTTTAAAGGGTTTCATGCGGAATATCAAGCGGTTTGAAAAATTCAACCTATATGAAATGGTTATACCGGAAGTTGAAAGAGCATTAATACTGATGGTGATGAAAGAAACGAAAGGTAATCAGATAAAGGCGGCCAAGCTTCTGGGAATAAACCGCAATACGTTAAGAAGCAAGATCAGGAAACTTGGAATAAATATCAAGTAAGACGTAAGAAGTGAGACGTAAGAAGTAACAAACAATACGTCTCACTTCTTACGTCTTACATCTCACTTAAGTTTTAAAATCGGCATTCCAACTTCTGGATCAATTTCGCGTATTGCATTAATACCCTCCATTTCGATTATTATTGCTTCAAGTACAAGGAATGTCTCTGATTTTTCACGGAGGCATCCTACTTTAACCATCTCCTTTTTCCCGAAAGCCCCGTGAAAGTGAAGCTTTGGTTTATCCTGGTGCCAGAATATCGTTCCAAAACCGAACACTTCATGACTTTCGCCGAGCTCTTTCCATACGGGTTTTGGAGGCATTTCATCTGTCTCAGGTCCTACCACTATCTTTCCTTCGCGCATTCCTCCGACAAGATAGAAAACTCCTGCTCGAATATTTTCCCTTTTGGAAATACTGGCAAGATTTTCAAGCACGTCATCACTGTCATCAAACTTTGCAACAATCATTCTCCCGGGTTTTCCGATCTGATATTTCATGATATTACCTCAATTTTTTTTGATTTAAGGAGTGCCTCAAATTCGTTTCTGAATTTTATGATCATAGCCTCGACCGACATGGTTACTGCGTCTCCAAAGGCGCAGATGGTTGAACCCTTTATACTTTTGCATAGCCTGAGAATTTGTTCTATATCATTTTTTGTGCCGTAACCGTTAATCAGTCTGTCAATAAGACATTTAATCATTGCAGTGCCTTCCCTGCACGGGGTGCACTGGCCGCATGACTCATGAGCGAAGAACTTTGCTGTTCTCATTGCAATCATCGGAATGGATGTATATTCATCAAACACGATGATACCTCCTGAGCCGAGCATTGACCCTGCCTCTAATAGGGATTCGAAGTCGAGGGGGATATCTATTTCATTGGCAGTGAGTATTGGCGATGAGAGACCTCCCGGTATTACTGCCTTGAGCTGTCGATCGTTTCTAATGCCATCTGCTGCCTCGAAGATTATTTTTTTAAGCGGGGTACCCATTGGGTATTCATAGAGCCCGGGACGTTTTACATGCCCGCTGATTCCGAATAGCTTTGTCCCGTCCTTATGGATTGCACAGGATGCATCAGGTCCATTTTTAATTATATATGGAATAATTGACAGAGTTGTCACGTTGTGAACCACAGTCGGCTCCCCGTACAGTCCCTGCTGTGCCGGAAAGGGAGGTTTAATTCTTGGTTGTCCGCGTTTGCCCTCTACAGATTCCATAAGCGCTGTTTCCTCTCCGCATACATATGATCCGGCGCCTCTGTAAACATCGATGTAGAACGAAAAACCACTGCCCATGATATTATTGCCAAGATATCCCTCGCTTATTGCATCGCTAATAGCCCGGATGAGTATCATTGCAATCCAGTTATACTCTCCCCTAATGTAGATGAATCCGTGGTGCGATCCTACTGCATAGGCAGTGATGGTCATTCCCTCAATAAGCAGATGAGGATCGAACTCCATTATTTCTCTATCTTTGAATGTGCCGGGTTCCCCCTCGTCTGCATTGCATATGAGATATACTGTGTGCTTTCTGTCAGATGGCAAAAAACTCCATTTCACACCGGACGGGAACCCTGCTCCACCCCGGCCGCGAAGACCCGAGCGAACCACCATATCAATAATTTTCTCCGGTGACAGGGATAGCGCCTTTTTTAGTGCCGGGTATCCCGAAATATCCTCGTCTTCACCAGCTATTGGCCTCAAGAGAATTGATTTATCACTTTCCCATGCCATTGCCCGGTGTGAAGACGTAATGGGCAGTAGCTCGTGAGTTTTCCTCAGGTTGTTGATTATGCGATCGACCGTTTTCATGTCAAGGTTTTCGAAGTGTGTACAATTGATCTGCATTGAAGGACCATATCCACATGAGCCAAGACATTCAACCTTTTCAATACTGAATATTCCATCCTCAGTGACTTCTCTCTCTCCGATACCGAGGCGCGATGACATGTGCTGATAGAGTTGATCACTGCCGCTCAGAAAGCATGAGACATTAGAGCAGACCTGGATGTGATATTTGCCCATTGACCTCAGCCTGAACCTCGAGTAGTAGCTTGCAACGCTGAATACTCGGGATTCCGGGAATCCAAGTATCCGGGCAAGGCCGGCCATGTCCTCTCGGCTTATGAAGCCATTGTTCCGCTGGATCAAGTTGAGGGCTGGAAGTATGGCGCTCTCACTGCAGGGGTATTTGCCGGCAAGCCTGTGAATGTTGCCTTTTGTATTTTCGTCAATCATGTTTTCTCTATTCTGACTGCACAAACCTTGTATTCTGCCGTACCGGCAACCGGGTCAACGGCATTGTTGGTAAGTACATTTGCGCAGGCCTCGTGAAAATGAAAAGTCATGAAGCAGAGACCCTGAGGGACACGCTCTGTTAGATGTACTTTTGTAATTACACTTCCTCGACGGGAAATGACTTTCACGTTCTCTCCTTCGTTTATTGATAGTGCAGCCGCATCTTCCTCATTCAACTCAATGACTTCTTCGGGATTAATTTCATTGAATCCCACCGATCTCCGGGTCTGAGTGCCTGTGTGATAATGCCAAAGCCTTCTCCCGGTTGTCAGTGTGAGAGGATATTCATTATCTGGTTGCTCTGCGGACGGTTGCCAGTGTGCGGGCTGGAAGTTGACCTTGCCGCATGGGAATATATTATTGTGATAAAGATAGCACGTGCCGCTATGGGTGCTATCAGGACATGGCCACTGGATACCTTCATTGTCTATTCGTTCGTAGGTTATACCGGACATTGATGGCGTGAGCCGCCGAATTTCCTCCCAGATTTCTTCGGCTCCTGTGTAATTCATCTCATATCCCATCCTCTGTGATAATTTCTGGATGATCCACCAGTCATCCTTTGCCTCACCCGGTGGATCGAGCGCTTTCCTGACGCGCTGTACCCTCCTTTCCGTGTTTGTGAATGTGCCGTCTTTTTCAGCAAAGCAGGTAGCAGGCAATATTACGTGAGCATACCTTGCGGTCTCTGTCATGAAGATGTCCTGTACTATTAGAAAATTAATCCTGTTAAGTGCATCTATAGTATGGGCTTGGTTAGGTTCCGACATTACTATGTTTTCTCCCATCAGGTAGAGAGCCTTCACATCTCCATGCATGATACCGTCAAACATGGCTGGAATTTTTGTGCCGGGAGAATCAGGAAGGGTATCAACTCCCCATGCATAAGCAAACTTTTTTCTTACAGAGCTGTCCATAACCTTATGATAGCCTGTCATGACGTCTGGCAGCGCTCCCATGTCACATGCGCCCTGAACATTGTTCTGCCCCCTTAAGGGATTAACCCCTGCAGCGCTCTTGCCGATGTTGCCCAGAAGCATCTGGAGATTGGCGCATGTCTTAACATTGTCTGTTCCCTTTGTATGTTCTGTTATTCCCAGTGTATAACAGAGAGCTACTTTCTCGGCAGCGGCGAGTATGCGTGCCAGTTCCCTGATTTCTCCTGTTCTGAGACCGCATATTGCAGATGCCATCTCAGGGGAATAATCATTTACCAATTTTTTGAGTTTATCAAAGTTATTCGTGTAGTTTTTTACAAACGCATGGTCGTACCGGTTGTTTATTATAATTTCCCGCATGACCGAATTCAGGAGGGCGATGTCAGAGCCGACTTTTATCTGGAAATGTCGGGTTGCCCAGCGCGTCAGATCGATTTTCCGTGGATCAATAACAATTAATTCGCTTCCGTTTCGGGTTGCACGCTTCATTGCATATGAAATAACCGGGTGGGATTCAGTGGTGTTTGACCCGATAACGAGTATTACCGGGGCATTTTCAATATCCTCTATCGAATTGGTCATTGCACCTGCACCAAGTGTTGCGGCCAGACCGGCCACGGTCGGGGCATGTCAGGTCCTCGCACAGTGATCAATATTATTTGTACCGATCACTGCCCTCATAAACTTCATCATGAGATAGTTGCTCTCATTGGTTGATCGTGCGCATCCTATGCCGACAATGGAATCGGGTCCATGTTTATGACTGATCCCGGTCAGTTTGCGTGCAGTATAATCAAGGGCATCATCCCACGATACCTCAACGAAGTCATTGCCTTTCCTGATTAATGGCTTTGAAAGCCT
>CAYPIT010000102.1:0-8533 GCA_964410825.1 uncultured Nitrospiraceae bacterium | reverse complement strand
ATTGATATATATGATAAATCTTGTTTTTGGGGAGACTTTTGCAGATTTCCGATAATTTCTGACGAGTTATTCATGATGTTATAAATGCGGAGAGCGAGTCTGAAAAATCATTCCCCGATGATCTTTACCAGCACCCTCTTCTTTCTTCTGCCGTCAAACTCTCCATAGAAAATGCGTTCCCATGTACCAAAGTCCAGCTGGCCGTCTGTAATTGCCACAGTAACTTCTCGGCCCATCACCTGACGTTTCAGATGTGCATCGCCGTTGTCTTCCCCTGTGCGATTATGATGGTACTGGGCTACAGGTTGATGGGGGGCCAGTTTTTCGAGCCATACTTCGTAATCATGGTGCAGCCCGGATTCATCATCATTGATAAATACTGAAGCCGTAATGTGCATTGCGTTTATGAGCGCCAGTCCTTCCCTGACGCCGCTCTCTCTTACACACCCTTCTACCTGAGGTGTAATATTGATAAAAGCTCGTCTTGTGGTTACATTGAACCAGAGTTCTTTGCGAAATGATTTCATACCTCCTCCATTTTTTTAAATGATTAATTCATTATACTGAAGTTCCACTACTTATTACGTAAGTTCCTTTCCAAATCAACTGTCTTCTGGTAAAATGTGCTATGCAAAAAGGGACCCTTAACAAAAGACTGCCCCTTCTCCAGGAAGCTGACCTCAATGAAAAAGTCGTCCTGATACGTTTTGATCATAATGTTGTAAAAAATGGTGTTATCAAAGACCCGTTCAGGATTGATAAAACCCTGGAAACCCTTTATTACACAGTAGATCAGGGCGGAAGACCGATCCTTATGACTCATGTTGGCAGACCGCGAGATAAGAAAACCGGAAAAATCACATGCAGTCCCAATGAGTCAGTAGAGCCTATCATTGAATACCTGAGGAGGAAACTCCATACAAAATTTTATGTTCCCGAATATGAGATCGATCCTGAACTTGGCATATCAGGGATGGGGAATTCCGTATACCGCGCAATAGGGGATTTAAAAGACAGAAAAATTGGCGGTATCTACCTTCCAAACATCAGATGGTTTCGAGGTGAAGAAGACAAAGGTTTTTTCAGGGATAATTTCGCAGTGCTTCTTTCTGATCTTGCCGATGTTTTTGTGAATGATGCATTTGGGTCCTGGCAGCCCCATGTTTCAACATTTGATGTTTCAAAATTTATCCCCTCATATGCCGGCTTTCTCATGCAGCAGGAGATAGAAAATCTTCACAAAGTCATTAATCCGGAAAGGCCATTCGTTGCAGTAATAGCCGGTTCAAAGTACGACACAAAGATAGGACCATTAACCGCTATCTATGAAAAAGCAGATCATTTAATACTTGGCGGCGTTTTATACAATGCATATTTATGTGCTAAATACAATATATCCATAAAAGGCATCTCTGACAAAGATGTTGAGGCCGCAAAAGGAATTGTCAATAAAGACAGGGAACAGAAAAAAATCCTGGAAATGCCGTACATCATCGAATCTGAAATAGTTAAAGAAAAGAGAGATGGAAAATACAGAACCGCATCGATTGACAGTCTCAAAGAGGGGAACCAGTACAGATATGTGCTCGACATAGATCCAAAATCCCTTTCCAGCCCGATAGTCTCGGATGCATTACTCAATGCCAGGACGATTTTTGTAAATGCAGTTATGGGACTTACCCCTCAATTCCCGGATGGTTCAAAAGCCCTTGATGAAGCAATAGACAGAAACAAGTCTGCGTTAAAAATGTATGGCGGAGGTGACACACTGCAGGAATTTAAAAATCTCTGTCCCGGTCTTTATCTTTCTGTTTTAGATAATTCGCAATACTACTTTTTTACAGGTGGCGGAACAGTCCTCAAAGCCCTTGAACAGGGCAGCCCTTATGGATTAAAGCCGTTACAGGCATTGATGGAAAATAAGGAGCGATTGGGGAAGAGCGTATAGTGACAAATGCACACAGGGTCGTAGTACTAACCTTCCTTATTTTCTTTTATCTGTCAACTTCAGTTTCATCTATTGAAGGCCCCATTCAGGTTAGAAACCTTTTTCCTCTATTCTTGCACCTTAACCAGCCATATATGGAGAAGGCTGATATTGAAAATTCGATGAGTTACAGTCTTTCACATTCAAGCACATACACTGTTCAGGAATCCGGTGAATGGATTATCCGTCTTGACATGGAAATCACTGAATTGAATTTCAGATATAAAAAGATTATTAATAATTTCATTGAATTTGATCTTGATATACCGGTTCTAATGTTTGGTAACGGTTTCATGGATGGATTTCTTGAAGACTATCATGATACATTCGGATTTCCTGATTACGGAAGGAGTGCAAGACCCAAGAATGATTTTCTTTATGAAGTAAGAAAAAACGGCAGGTTAATTATTAAAGGAAAGAGTGGCATCAGACTTGGTGATATCAGGTTTGCCGTAAAAAAACCGTTGCTGCATTATGATGTCTGTAATTTAAGTGTAAAGATGGATGTTGAGGTTCCCATAAGCAACGCGAGAGAGGGTTACAGCAACGGCAGCCTTGACACAGGAATTTCTGTTTTATTTGATAAGGGTCTTACCCAAAATATAGTGACTCACCTGAACGTGGGAGCCGTGTTCCCTGGAAGTATCAGGGGTCATGAAAAATTGGATGTTAAGAATTTTATTTATGGCGGAGCTGCTGTAGAAGTAGCTGTTAAGGACAATCTCGATTTTCTTGTGCAGGTTTTGGGACAGACAAGGATATTCCCGGTAACAGACTTGAAGGCAGTAGACCGGGAAGCTGTTCTAATTACTTTTGCCGGAAGGTATAATATAGAAAAAGGCGGTTTCGATCTTTCACTGACTGAGGACCTCAGTGAATCAGGCGCACCGGATTTTATTATAAATTTTACGTATAAAATGAATATTTAAAGATATGATAAACGATCAATTAATTCATGAATGGATAGTATCCCACCTCACAGGCAGGCTATCAAGAGATTATGATGAAATAAAATCAAATCTTGAGGAAGACAGAAATAATGAGTTTAAAGGTTATTACCCTGACCTGATCCTCAGTAATCACGGAATGGTTCTCGCTATAGTGGAAGTCGAGACTAATAGTACCATCACTGCTGAAAAGGCTGCTGAATGGAAAGAGCTCTCCGGACTTGGGGCAAAACTTATTTTAATGGTTCCAAAGACATCAAAAGCAAAAGTGATCGATCTGCTCTGGAAGCAGGGCATGGCTGATAAGGCATCTGTCGGAAGTTACGATATTAATATAAGCATGCCTTGAACTTCTATCCTGTTCAGCAAGTCTGCCCATACCTGCCTTTTTGTTTATTATTCCATAGTTAGAAAATGCTATGCTTTTTCTGTCAATACCGGTAAGATTAGTTAAGTGATTTCTTCAGATCACCGGCAATTTTCCTGTTCATTCCTTTCAAATCCGCTATATCTTCCACCCGTGCCTTCCTGATTTTATCAATACTCCCGAAATGTCTTAAAAGCAAAAGCCTTCTTGTTTTTCCTATTCCTTTCACTTTTTCGAGTGGTGATTCAAATGTTCTCATTGAGCGAAGTTTTCTATGATAACCTATCGCAAATCTGTGTACCTCATCCCGTATCCTTTGAAGTAAATAAGTGGATGACACAAATGGCTCCAGATAAACAGGCGCTCTTTTGCCCGGAATATAGACCCTTTCACAATCCGTGCGAATTCCCTTCTTTTTTACCTGTGATAATTTTTCTTTCGCTTTTGCTATGGCCGCTATTTCAACAAAAAGATCAAACTGTTTCACTGCATTAAGCGCATATCGCAACTGGCCTCTGCCACCGTCAATCAGAATCAGCTGAGGCGCCTCACCATTACTATCAGCAATGCTCTTCAGATATCTGTCAACCACTTCTCCTATCATCGCAACGTCATCAATGCCTTTAACTGTTTTGATTTTAAACAGTCTGTAACCTTTTTTTATGAATTTGCCTTCTTCATATAAAACACAGGCTCCAACCGATTCTGAACCGGAAATGTTTGATACATCAATAGCGATTATGCTTCTTGGTACAGCCTTTAATCTCAAAATATTTTTTATCATTAACAGGGCTTCGTCTGTGCCTGTATCTTTATGTTTGTTAAAGGAATAATAAGCGTTATCATTGGCCATTTTAAGTATTTCCTGTTCATGTTCGCCTTTTGCGCCAGCAAGCCTGATAGCCTTGCCCCTTTTTTGCTGCAACCATTGCTTCTGTATTTTAAGTCTTGCTTTCACAGGCAGCACTATTTTTGAAGGCAATAACATTTCCCTTGAATAAAATTGCCCGACAAAGCTTTCAATTAATTCTTTATCTTCTATATCTTCAAGTTTTTTAATGAAAAAATCTTTTTGTCCAACAACCATCCCTTTTCTGAGAAAAAGTATAAATACAGATGCTTCCTTCTTTGCCCTGTAAAGACCGATTACATCCATGTCTCCAAGTTCAGGTGTTATAACCCTTTGAGATTCCCATGCCCCTTCGAGAGCTTTCAACCTGTCCCTGATTCCGGCCGCTTCTTCAAACTTCAGTTCTTCAGAAAATTTATACATCCGATTATGAAGGCTTGCGAGAAGCTCCCTTTTGTCTCCCTGAATAAACGACCGTACCTCTCTGACCGTTTCCTGATATCTCTCCCAATCTTCAGTCTGTCTCAGGGATTCAGAGCATGGAGCAGGGCATCTGCCCATCTGATACTGAACACAGGGCCTGAAAGGCCTGCCAAGGTTGTATTTGCAGATTCTAATCGGAAAATGGCGACGAATAAATTTAACCATTTCCCACATAGTTCCAGCAGGAACATACGGGCCGAAATATAATGCGCCGTCTTTAGCAATTTTACGGACAATTGCAAGCCTTGGCCACTTTTCATTAACAGTTAATTTCAGATACGGATAGTTCTTGTCATCCCTCAGAATTATATTGAAGTGCGGCTTCAGTTTTTTTATGAAATTTGCCTCAAGTACAAGCGCTTCAAGCTCATTTATTGTAACAACATATTCAAATGTCTTAATCTCCTGGACCATTTTCGACTTTCTTTCATCCAGAGAAGATGATTTCTGAAAATATGACCTGAGCCTGTTCTTTAAATTCTTTGCCTTGCCCACATACAGCACTTTTTCTCCGGCACCTTTCATAATATAAATACCAGGGGCAGATGGGACCTGCTGCAATTTCTTTTTAATATCCATATTGAGATTATAACTCAAGGAAAAGCATTATACCTGTCCATGTACCGCTCCAAACAGGTATTTATTGCTGACTCATTGCCAAAGATGGATAAATGTGATATATGTTATATAACAAAGAGTGATTTTGTCATAGATATATCCGGAAAACTCATTAAGATATTTACAGGAAAACGTCTATCCCACTATTGCAGAGCATTATCTTTGGAAATCAAAATTTGGGTATTGACAAAAAAATAAATCTGGTATACTATGAAAAGAACAATTCTTCTGTTTTACAATCCCGTATAATGTTGAAAGGTTAAACCTCCAGAAAAATATTTATCAAAAGTATATGTAATCCCTCAGAGAAGGAATCAATAGCATCATGGCAAATAAGAGAAAAAATCAAGGAGATGGTATGAATATTACTGAACTCAAAGAAAAGAAAATTGATGAGCTGACAAATATGGCCAAAGGCCTCAATGTTGAAGCTGCAAGCGGCCTTAGAAAACAGGATCTCATTTTTGCTATCCTCCAGGCGCAGACAGAAAAGACAGGTCTGATTTTTGGGGAAGGCGTTCTTGAGATTTTACCTGATGGCTTTGGATTTCTCCGTTCTCCTAATTACAGCTATCTTCCGGGGCCCGATGATATCTATGTCTCTCCTTCTCAGATAAGAAGATTTACATTAAGAACCGGCGACCTCGTTACAGGCCAGATAAGGCCGCCAAAAGAAAGTGAAAGGTATTTCGCCCTTCTGAAAGTTGAAGCTGTCAACCACGAACCCCCTGACGAAAGCATCGAACGCCCTCTGTTTGATAACCTTATTCCATATTATCCGACGAATGCGATAGATCTCGAATATAGCAAAGATAATTATTCTACAAGAATTATGGGGCTTGTCACACCCATAGGAATGGGACAGAGGGGCATGGTAGTTGCAGCGCCGAGAACAGGTAAAACAATGCTTTTGCAGTCGATCGCTAAAGCAGTCAAAATAAATCACCCCGAAGCTCACCTGATAATCCTTCTTATAGATGAAAGGCCTGAAGAAGTTACAGACTGGAAGCGACAGGTAGACGCAGAGATAATTAGTTCCACGTTTGATGAGCCCCCCCAGAGGCACCTCCAGGTAGCAGAAATGGTTATTGAACGCTCAAAAAGGCTTGTCGAGACAAGAAAGGATGTTGTAATTCTCCTTGATTCTATTACGCGACTTGCAAGGGCATACAATGCCGTGATTCCGGCAAGCGGTAAAGTCCTCTCAGGCGGGCTTGATTCAAATGCTCTACAAAAGCCAAAAAGGTTTTTCGGAACTGCCAGAAACATCGAAGACGGAGGCAGCATTACTATTATAGCAACAGCACTTGTAGATACCGGCAGCAGAATGGATGATGTTATTTTCGAAGAATTTAAAGGTACCGGTAATATGGAACTGCATCTTGACAGAAAGCTTGTTGACAAGAGGGTATTTCCAACGATTAATATTAATGGTTCCGGCACCAGAAAAGAAGAACTGCTTGTAGACAAGAATATGCTCCAGCGAATCTGGATATTACGCAAGGTGCTTCATTCACTCAGCCCTGTTGAGAGTATGGAATTTCTGCTCGACAAGATCAAAGGGACAAAAAGCAATAAGGACTTTCTTGATATGATGAATAAGTAGAGAGTGGCTACATAAGCTCCCTGAAATCATGAATAGTGATAAATTCTTTTGTCTTCCTGGGTTCTTCTTTTGAACTTGCCTTTGCCTTGAAAATAATATATTTTATTCCGAAGTGCCGAGCTGTTTTCAGGACATCCTCTGTATCATCAATAAAAAGCGATCGTTCTTTGACAAACTTCAGTCTCTTCTCTGCGCCCTGCCAGAACTCGATGTACTCTTTGGGATGACCTACATCAAAAGAAGACAGAACATCATCGAAATATTTCCCGATCTTAGTTTTGTCGAATTTTAATTTCACGGTCTTAAAATGAGCATTTGTCATCAGGAATATTTTTTTCTTTTGTTTTCTCATTAACTTGAGAAAATCGATTACGTGCAGGTGCACTTCTATGAGATGCCGAATCTGTTCTTTTAGTGCCGGAATATCAAGTTTGAGTTCTTTTGACCAGAAGTCTATATCACACCAGTTCAGGGTCCGCTCGTGTTCTTTGTATGTTCTGAATAAATAATCTTTTGCAGCACCAAACGTAATATCATGCTTTTCAGCGTATTTTTCAGGCACCAGATGACTCCAGAAGTAATCGTCAAAGTAGCGGTCAAGCAATGTACCGTCCATATCCAGCAGGATATATTTTATGTCTTTTAATGGAATCTGTGTAAGCATGGCTAAAACAAGGAAATATAGTTTAACATTTTTTCAACCGTCAGAATAAAATATAGTATATGAAAAAACTTATCGTTACAGGCGCAAGCGGATTTCTGGGATGGAACATCTGTCAATCAGTCCGGAAAGAGTGGAATGTATACGGCACTGTCTATTCCAATTCATTAGAAATTAAGGGGGCTGAAGTAATAAAGCTTAATTTAACAAATTATAAAGAACTCAAAAAAACCTTTTATGAAATAAGCCCGGATGCGGTCATCCATACAGCAGCAGCATCTGATCCCGGCTACTGTCAGTTACACCAAAATGAGACGCAGGGTATCAATGTTGATGCAGCTGTAAATATAGCCGGACTGTGCTCTGACATCAACATACCATTTGTGTTTACGTCTACAGATCTTGTATTTGACGGACTGAATGCACCTTACCGTGAAGATGACCCGGTTGGTCCTGTAAATATTTATGCTGAGCAAAAGGCAATGGCTGAAGAAAAAATACTGAAAGTTTATCCTGAGTCAGCGGTCTGTCGCATGCCATTGATGTTTGGCATGCCAAGCCCTTTTAATAAGAGTTTTATTCAGCCGATGATAAAGGCGATGAGAGACGGAGGTGAACTAACTCTTTTCGTAGATGAAGTCAGGACGCCTGTAAGCGCTAATTCTGCGACTCAGGGCATTTTGCTCGCTCTTGAAAAAATGCACGGCTTAATACATCTTGGGGGCAGAGAGCGGATATCAAGATATGATCTTGGTCTCTTGATGGAAGAAATCTTCGGCAACCACCGGGCAAAACTTATCCCTTGCAATCAGCAGGATATTGTGATGCCGGCTCCGAGAGCATTGGATGTTTCGCTCGACAGTTCAAGGGCGTTAGCATTAGGGTACAATCCCTTACCATTGAGAGAAGAGATAGAAAGGCTACCTGTCAGGGGGATGCATTAAAAACTGTTCTCACACTAAATTTTCTATTTCCAATAGACGAAAGATTAAAAATTGTTACAACAGCTTTATA
>CAYPIT010000101.1:0-8629 GCA_964410825.1 uncultured Nitrospiraceae bacterium | reverse complement strand
ACTTTTTCTGCTTATATTTTCCCCATAGTTTTACTCTTTATCCAACCTGCTTTCCCGTCAGCCCGCCCTACCTTACTCCAGTCTTTCCTTGACTGTAACACAGTTACTTTCATGCCTTCATATAAGGTAAAGTGAGAAGTAGCATTTTTCAGAGGCTCAAATCTTGCTTCAGTGCTTTCAACAGTAACAATCGCTTCTCTATCAATAAGTGAGATCCTGTCATATAATGAAGCAATACCTGTCAGAAACAGCACAAGCAGAATTCCTGCAATGATACGGGAATATTTTTTTGACTGAGGGATGAAAAAAAAGAAAATCATCGATAAGAGTATCAATACATAAATAATCGAAAGCAGTATTGTTAAACCATTTACGGTCAGGCCGCCGAAGGCAGCAAACATCCGCTTATACCAGGGGAAAGAGATTTGCATCGAAACCTCCGGAATTTTCGTCAACACATATGTATAGTTTGACCTAAGGTCGCTGTCGTAAGGTATAAGCCTATTGGCCTTTTCATAGTGTAAGATTGCCTTTCCAAACTCCCCCTTTTTAAAGTAACTGTTTCCAATATTGTAATAGAGGTATCCGCTTTCAAGTCCTTGTTCAATGAGTTTCGTGTACATCTTTATCGCTTCTTCATATTTACCCTCCTCGTACAGCGTATTACCTTTGTAAAATAAATACTGTGGGTCGGTTCCTTTTCGATCCTCTGCAAATGCAGAAATAGAACTGAATAGTGTGCTTAGCAAAATAATAGAGACACAGTAAAAAACTAATATACTTTTAATGTAATTAATGGTATTTTTAGCCTTTCTGTCTTTCAAGATAATCGATCGTCTCCTTTATCTCTCTTAAGGTTTCATTCATACGCGAAGAATTAAATTCAGCAGGGGCATACCTCACCATATCACACTCTTTAAAGATATTTTTCAATTTATTAACGATAGTAGTATCTACATTCTTATCTCTCAGTATGTCATCCAGAGAAGCCTCTGTTATTCCTCCTGAAGGCATATGAAAACGATCTCCAAGATAGTCTCGAACTGTCCTGAAAACCGTATCATAAAATTCCTGTGCAAGGTTTCTTTGTAAGTAACGTTCTGCTTCCCGGATGCCTTTTTTTGCTTTTTTTGGTGCTGACAGTCTTCTGGCATATCCAATATCGGTACTGAGTTTTTCCTGCTTTCTGCGATATATACAGAGAGCTGCAAAAAATATTACAGGTATGATCTGAAGAATAAGAAAAAGAGGATTCCTGTAAAGATAGCTGTCTTTGGTTACAAGCTTACCCGGAGATTCTTTGATGTATATTATGTCACGACCTATGATTTCCTTTTTAAGCGGCTGTTTCAATAGACTGGCCGGATCAAGTATGGTGATTTCTTCTTTTCTCTCAGCCTTCATAACGCTCAGGGGAATGTTCTCTTTTAAAATCGAGCTGTACTGTTCCTTGTCTGTATCGAAAAAACTGAATGAGACATCGGGAAGTCTGGTAACTTTGGCACTTGTCGGGATTAACACCTGTTCAAATATTTTCCTGTTATCTTCCTGGGTAATCTGGGGTTCGTAGACCTTAAACATATCATCATTTCTCAGTACAGGACTGTTTACCGTGCTAAAATTGCCCTTCCCGATGATAGTCATTCTTACGGTCACAGGGTCTCCCACATGCACTTTTTGTGGAGAAACTGTAAGGTCCATACTGAAATTTCCAACCGCATTCTTAAAATCCTCTGGCTTGCCTTGATATGGCAGGGAGAGAACTGTCAACCTCAACTCATTCGACTTTAACTCTACAGGTTGTGTTTCATAATTTCCGAAAAAATTATCAAAAGGATCACTGCCGAAAAAATCATCAAAACCAAATGAACGACGCCGACTTTTTTTCTGAGTTACAAGATTTGCCTTGAGTTTAGCAGGCCCTAACGCAAACTGCCCCGCCTTTGTAGCAAACAGACTTGTCTGAAATTCAACCACATTATATGTAACCCCACCCCTGTTTGCCTTATACTGTTTTGGCTTTTCAAATTCATCGGTCGAGAATCCGTCATGATTATATGATGGATACTGAATATCTCGAACGCTAATGCTGTTGATAAAGAGTTTAATAGTCAATGTAGTGATCTCATTCACATAAAGTTGATCTTTATCTGCTTGCATCTCCACAAAAACTCTGTCGCTCAAATCAGGTTCAGGTTGTCTCTGATTATTGGAATGACGGTGCCTCTGGGAAGCTCTGTCCAGCACTTCCAGAGACAATGCATTGGAAGAGTACTTATTACCTTTATTCTCAACTGTCAGAGGACCTATCGTAAATTTACCTGTCTTTGTTGGTACAATCCTGTAGCTGTGAGTAACAGAAGACGACATCTTGCCGTTAACAATTGACATCCTTGTAGAAGGGCCCAGATAACGTGACTGAAGGCCTGATATTTCCGGAAGGTCAGGAGCTGGTAATTTTGATGAGCCGTCAAATTGCAGACTAAGTTGAACACTCTGGCCAAGGTAGATAATGTTCCGGTCCAGTGACGCATGAAACATAATTTCTTTAGCAGGTGAAACTGCAGGCATAAGTATGCAAAACGCAATTATTATTGCTATTAACATGTTTAATTTATTGTGCCTCCCTCTCTGTATCATTTTACCAGTCTTTTAAAACACCTCTGTACCTGCCCCGCATCTGTTTATTGACCTTTTCCCTTGCCTCTTCCTGACCATATGACTCAAGCAGCATGCGCGCTTCTTCCGGTGACATACCCACTGTTTCATCACCTCCCTCATTGTTGGTCTCTTTTTCGCGTGAAGGTTCTTTGGAATCGGCCTGACTTCCCCCCGGGTCCTGTTGCTCTCCTGGTTCGTTTTTACTGGCTTCCTGTTTATCGCCTTCTTGATTATTATTTTGCTCCTGTTGACCTTTGCCTGACTTATCCTCTTTCTCTCCTTCCGGGCTCTCGTCCTGCTTCTGATTCTCATCTTGTTCCTGATTCTGTTTCTGCTGCTGATTTTTTATTCTGTCAAGAAGGATCTTCAACTGTTTCTCGACAATCTCATGATTATACCTGGCATCCTTGTCTTTCCCATTCAGTTCGATCGATCTTTTGTAATAGTCGAGAGCCTCCCGGTATAGCGAGGCAGCGCCGTTCAAATTGCTATCAGTCTGCAAACTTCCCATTTTGTATTTACTGTTGGCCAGATTATAGGTTGCCTTTGCTTCCAGTTTTTTGTCATCAGTTTGTAATGCATTTGTAAAAGAATTGATCGCCTCTTGATACTGCCCTTTTTTATATTGAGCTGTTCCTAAGTTGAAATTTACTATATCCGAATCAGGGGACTCTTCCCTGGCTTGACTGTATTTTTCTATTGCTTCATCCAGCTTTTCTTCCTTAAACAGGCGGTTTCCCTCCTTAACACCTCCTGCTGCAGAATCTGTAAATGCCTGTTTGGCAGATAGTAAAATAAATAAGATAACAAAGCAGTTAAACAGTTTTTTCATGACTCTCTGCCCCTGATCTTTTTTCCGCTCTTCTTTCCCTGATAAACGGTTCAATTGAAAGCAGCAGTAGTGCTATAACAAGAGGTATGCGGAACTTTTCATTGTACTGTTTAACCATTTTATTTTTTATTTCTCTTCTTTCCATTTTTGAAAGTTTTTCTTCATAAATCAGGTCCAGGCCAAACTCTGTATTCGTAGATTTTAGATAGCTCCCGCCTGTAGAAAGAGCTATCTGCTGCAATGTGGTCTCATCAAGTCTTGTTTTGACTACATTTCCGCTTTTATCTTTTAAATAAATCTTTCTGCCAGATTCATCGGTTATAGGAATAATCTCGCCTTCTTTTGTTCCTATACCTATAGTAAAGATCTTTATTCCCTTTTCTTTTGCTTTTTCAGCCCAATGTTGAGCATTGCCTTCATGATCTTCTCCGTCAGTTATAATCACAAGTATCTTATATTTTTTCTTGCTGCCCTCGTAGCTATCAAGTGCGACTCTTACGGCATTCGACAATGATGTGCCTCCCTTTGGTATTGTATGAACATCAAGGTCGTCAAGAGATAGCATAAATCCATTGTAGTCTGCGGTCAGCGGGCACTGAAGGAAGGCATTGCCGGCAAAAGCTATCAGACCGAGCCTGTCACCCTGGAGTTTCTTGATTAAATCTTTTACAGCGAGTTTGGAACGTTCCAGCCTGTTCGGTTTCACATCTTCGGCAAGCATACTTTTTGAGGTGTCAAGTGCTATGATTATATCTAATCCGCTCCTTGTCACTTCCTTCCATTCAAATCCCCACTGAGGTCGCATCATCGAAAATATGATAAGGAAAACCGAAATCAGAACAAGTACCATTTTCCATTTCTTATTATTATCATTTACCGATAAAATAAGTGAGCTTAGGACATCTTTATGGGCAAATGTCTCCATATCGCGCTTCCATTTTTTATGTGACCAGAGAAGAAACAGACCTAACGCTGCCAGCAGCCAGAAATAATGAATTGAGGTTAGATTACCGAATTTCATATTAATTTAGGTGTTATCAGCCCTTATTAAATCAGGGCAACCTCCTGAGCAGGGATTTATTCAATACCATTTCTAAAAGCAATAGAACCAGGCCGGGGACAAGAAAAAGGTGAAACAACTCTTTATATTCTCTGTATCCCGTCTCTTCAATAGGGGCCTTTTCCAGCTTGTCAATTGACTTGTAAATTTTTTTTAATGACTCGGTGTCAGTAGCCCTGAAATATTGTGCATCAGTCTTTTTTGCTATTTTTTGCAAAATTTGTTCATCAATTTCGATTTTTACCTGTCTGTACACCTTGTTGCCAAATAAGTCTTGTGCCGGATAAGGGGCCAGTCCCTTTGTGCCGGCACCAATTGTATATGCTTTAATATCGAGTGAACCTGCGGCTTCGGCTGCTGTAATCGGGGAGATCCTGCCGGCGTTATTTCTGCCATCAGTGAGAAGTATGACAACCTTGCCTTTTGCCTTAGTATCCTTCAGTCTGTTAAGGGCTGAACTCAGACCTGAACCAATGGCAGTACCGTCCTCTATCATTCCTATTTTTACTCTATCGAGACTCTGCATCAGCCATCCATAATCGAGGGTAAGAGGAGAGACTGTATAAGCTCTTGAGGCAAATGCAACAATACCTATTCTGTCAGAATTTCTGTTGCTGATAAAATCCCTTACCACTTCCTTTACAACTTCAAGCCTGTTTTCCCGTTTTCCACCTAACTCAAAGTCTTCCGCCAGCATACTGGTCGAAGTATCAATTGCCAAAACAATGTCGATACCTTCACTTTCTATTTTGGACTCTTGCAACATAAACTGCGGTCGGCTCAATGCTACAATTATGAGAAGCAATGCAAACATTCTCAATAAGATTGGGCTGTTGTGCATGCGGAGCCTCCAGGTCTTTCTCAGCCCCTTTACCAGCTCGCCATTAGAAAAACTGAATGCCGGAGCCTTATTCAGCCTGTTGCTGAAGAAGATAATCACAAAAGGGAAGATAAGCAGTATTAAGACCCATGGGTTTTGAATATGCATTTTCTATATCGTGTCTCCAACGGTTATCTCTTTTGTTTGATCAAAAAGTTTTTTTGCAAAGTCATAGCTTGAATTGTTTTCGGTCTCTTTAGGCATGTATTTCGCAAATTTCACTATATCGCAGTGAGAGAGGAAGTCTCTCAACAGGTTTTTCTGATCAGAGTCAATCACCTCAGATTTTCTCAGTATCGAGAGAAACTCTTCTGTAGTCATCTCCGGGGCTTTTAACTGAAACCGATTTTCCAGATAATGTCTTACAATATTGGACAGCTCAAAGTAATGCTGTTGCGTTTCGCCTTTTTCAAGGTAATTTTTATTCATTAATTTATTAAGAGCTTTGATCGCTATTTCATGAGCAGGCACAGGAGGGGTAGATGCGACTCTTGTTTTTTTTCTGCTTATAAGAAATCTGATAAGAATAAGAATCGCAATTATGACAGGAATAGAGGACAGAATGATAAAAAAGTATGTCCAGTTGCGGTAACTGACCGGTCCTTTTATATCCCGTATTTCAGGTTCTCTATCATTCTTATCCAGCACACTCAGCACCTCAACACTGATTTCATCCGTATGCAGTTCCTTCCAGTCCTCTTCACCCTCGAACCTGTATTTAATTATTGCACCCGGTATCGAAAACTCACCTGTCTCATAAATGTCCAGCAGGTACCATTGGGTGAGTGTCTTGGTTCCCCAGAATCCCCTTTTGGAGGTGCCAAAATCCTTTATTGCAAATTCTGCAAGGTTATCACCGAACTCCGGCAGTTGAAGCTCAACTCCCTTCTCTGCTTTTACTTCAATTGTGTACTTAATTCTGTCACCGATAAAGATCGACGTTTTGTCAACGTGAGATTTAACTCTAACAGGCAGGCCGGTACTGCCATCATCTCCAACTGCACAAACGCAGCAAAGCATCAAAGTCAATAATATTCCAAACAGAATCCTGATTATTTATATTCTCCTTTCTCGTATCCTGAAGAATTTATACAGTTCCGGGGTATAGGGGACATCGGTGCGTATATCTATATGATCAACATTAATCGAGCGAAACAGCCTTTCTCTTTCATCAAGCATTTTCATTGCGTTTTCACTATATTCTCTTCTGATTGCAGCATTGGAAGTATCAAGCATAAAATTGTGACCCTTCTCCGCATCTTCAAGGTTTACAAGTCCTATGTCAGGCAGCTCAAGTTCTCTGGGGTCGGTTATCGAAAGAGCAACAATATCATGACGTTTATTCGCGATTGAAAACGGCATTTTATAATTTTCTGCATAGAAATCAGAAATCATAAACGTTACGCTGCTCCTTTTTATAACACGACTTAAATACTCCAGTGCACCGGCTATGTCAGTACCATATCCTTCCGGCTGGTAATATATCGCTTCCCTAATAATCCTGAGCACATGACTGAGCCCCTTCCGCGGTGGAACGAATTTCTCTATCCTGTCAGTAAATGCTATAAGCCCCACTCTGTCGTTATTCTTGATGGCAGACATGGCAAGCAGAGAACAAAGTTCCGCAGCAAGCTCTCTCTTCAGCTGGCTTACTGTTCCAAAATACGAAGACCTCGATATATCCAGCAGAAGCATTATCGTGAGTTCTCTTTCTTCAACAAATTTCTTGATAAAAGGCTGCCCTGACCGGGCTGTTACATTCCAGTCAATTGCCCGTATATCATCTCCGGGCTGGTACTCCCTGACTTCTTCAAACTCCATGCCTTTTCCCTTGAATACACTGTGATAGTGCCCGGCAAAAATATCCGTTACCATTCGTGAAGTGGTAATATGTATCCTGCGAATACGTTGTAATATCTCCCTTGGTATCATAAAAATAGTTTGCCTTTACGGGACTTCAATTTCCTCAAAAATCTTTCGGATGATATCGTCAGAAGTCTTTTCTTCGGCTTCAGCCTCATAGCTGACAATAACCCTGTGTCTCAGAATATCAGGTCCAACAGATTTCACATCCTGTGGAGTAACGTACCCCCTGCCCTGGATAAAGGCATAAGCCTTGGATGCAATATTAAGATTAATCGATGCCCGTGGAGATGCGCCGTACTGAATAAGACTGCTCATCTCATCAAGCTTGTAACTGCCGGGTTCCCTTGTTGCAAACACTATATCCAGTATATATTTTTCGATCTTTTCATCCATATAGATCTCATTTACCACTTTCCTTGCTCTCGAAATGTCGTCCGGGCCCACTACCGGGCTTACTTCAATCTTTCTGTCAGTAAAGGCCATGCTTTTCATTATTCTGTGCTCTTCATCAATGCTCGGATATGTTACGTTAATTTTGAGCATGAACCTGTCCACCTGGGCCTCTGGTAACGGGTATGTGCCTTCCTGTTCAATAGGGTTCTGGGTAGCAAGCACCAGGAATGGTTCATCTAAAGGAAAAGTGTTTTCTCCTATTGTGACCTGCCTTTCCTGCATCGCCTCAAGAAGAGCGCTCTGTACTTTGGCAGGCGCCCTGTTAATTTCATCAGCCAATATAATATTGGCAAACACCGGCCCTTTCTTTGTAGTGAAGCTACCGTCTTTGGGATTATATACGAGCGTTCCGATCAGATCAGCAGGAAGCAAATCAGGCGTAAACTGTAGTCTTTGAAACTTTGTCCTGATAGCACCTGACAATACTCTTACCGAAAGCGTTTTGGCCAATCCCGGTACACCCTCAATAAGGATATGTCCGTTTGCCAGCAGTGCCACAAGCAGCCTCTCTATCAGGTACTGTTGCCCAACGATTACTTTGCTGAACTCGGATATAATATCTTGTACAAAGGCACTTTCTTCACGAACCTTATCATTGATTGCGGTTATTCCACCATCAGTCATAATGCTAGTCCTCCCTTAACTTTAATTGTGCTTTGTGAACAGTTCTAATCTGAGATATTTGAATCAATTTAATATAATAAAAATAGAGATATCTATCAACATACTGTGGTTATGTCTGATACCGGGTTAAATATTTACTTTAGATTATTAGCAAGGCATTACTGATTAATACGTGGGATATAAATATTCAGATGAAAATATGGGGTGAGTGATGGGATTCGAACCCACGACCCTCTGAGCCACAGTCAGATGC
>CAYPIT010000100.1:0-8703 GCA_964410825.1 uncultured Nitrospiraceae bacterium | reverse complement strand
CGCCTTCTGGGATGCCCCGTGAGGAAGACAGAGAAAAAACAGATCAGCCTGTTTTGTAATGGTTTTCAGGTTTAAGGCCTCAAATTTTAGTCCTGAATCTCTGATGTTCAGGAGTAGATCGGAAACTGACAAACCGGATGAACGTTCAGAAGTAACAGCTGTAACTTCTGTCCGGGGATGGTCCAGAAGAAGCCTTAACAGTTCAGAGCCTGTATATCCGCTTCCACCTATTATTGCAACTTTAAGCATGTTAGATTATATAGAGTCACTATTCAAAATTCAATTCAGAATATTAGAAATATAATATCCTGGACTATTTTCAGGTCTCCCCTGACCCTGCATACTGGCCAGGTAGGCCCTGTTTCTGAAGGCTTCATGTTTGATAATCTGAATCAAAATGAAAATTGGCAGGTAATCTTCAGTGTCCTGATGGTAGCATTATTCTATCAATTAGTTCCCATGTCCACACCGGGAGTGGACATGGGCGCATTTTAAATCTGCACCTCTTATCGATAATGATGTTATTAAGAGGAGACTTTGGAATAGGAAACTCCTCTTGCAAGAAATTATCAGTATATTGACTGTCGCAGAATGGGTAGCACTATGGTAGCAGACTATTATGATTTATGACGAAATACAGGTTATGAGTGGGTGTTGATGAAATAAACTGGCCGGGATCCCAGATTTGATTTGTATATCCGGGTTATTATCTCTTTGAGAACTGGAAGCGCTTTCTTGCGCCCTTCTGCCCGTATTTTTTCCGTTCAACAGCTCTCGGGTCTCTTGTCATTAACCCTTCTTTTTTGAGCTTTGACCTGAAGTCTGAGTTTGCCATGACAAGGGCTCTTGATATGCCATGCCTTATCGCGGCTGCCTGCCCGCTGATACCGCCACCCTTAACCCTTACGGTAATGTCATACTTGCCGTTAACAGCAACAACATTCAGTGGTTGCTGGATTATCATCTTCATGGTTTCATAAGGGAAGTACTGATCAAACGCTTTTTTATTGACAATTATATTGCCTTTGCCAGGTTTCAAAAATACCTGGGCGATGGATGACTTTCTTCTGCCTGATGCATTATATTCTATTCCCGCCATATTATTTAGACTCCTTATTGAATGCTCAGATTTAATTCATCGGGGTTCTGTGCCTTATGTGGATGCTCTGCTCCGCTGTAGACCTTTAATTTCTTCAACTGTTGTCTTCCGATCCTGTTTTTGGGAAGCATTCCACGAACGGCTGACATTAATATTCTTTCGGGTGATTTTTTCATAATATCTCCGGCGGTTTCCTGCTTGATACCACCAGGGTACCCGGAATGACGATAGTAAGTTTTCTTTTCCAGCTTATTGCCTGTAAAACGGACTTTATCTGCATTTACAATAATAACGAAGTCACCGGTATCAACATGGGGTGTGAAAATAGGTTTGTTCTTACCCCTTAAGATCATTGCGATCCTGGTAGCAAGACGGCCAACGATCATGCCATCGGCATCTATAACGTGCCATTTTCTTACAACATCAGTATTTTTTGCACTTGTTGTTTTCATATTAATCCTTGATATTTATCCTATTTTGCAATCAACCTTTAATAATAATTTAGAAAGGATTAAATTGTCAATGTCAACGGGTCACTTAGACTCTATCGCAAGAGCGATGCGATAATTGTTCAATACTGCCTTCATCCAACTGGTCAATATATTCTTGCAGCGAATAATTATTGCTGCAGTCCATGCAGCACAGTTTGACACTCCTTCAGCCTATTTTTAGTTTAAGGTTCCCATTACATTTTTTGCATTTCATGTCTGATTCCAAATTCATTTTTTCCTCTTCCGAGATTTTGAACAGATTATATACTATAAACTAAATCGCACATATAAATGAAGTGATCAAAGTTTGGCAATGACAGAAGCATAAAATCTTTGATAATGTATTATAAAATTGCTTGATTTTTTTATTTGTATAGATAATAATTACTAAGCCATTTTCTATACTATTTTATGATATTAGGATAACGCACTATTTATAAATAAAGTCTTAGGATTCGGTTTTGTTATGTCTAAAGACCAGTTGAGTCTTCAAACAAACCTCTCCGGTATATTCAACCACCATAAAAATGACTCAATTTTTAATACTTTCAAACTTGACTCTGTAGACATATGTCATATTCAGCATATCAGTATGTTGATGTATAATTATGCTTGTAAGAAGACAGGTTAATGTAGTGAAATGAGAAGAAGAGTTGTTGTTACAGGTCTGGGTGTAATCTCTCCAAACGGGAGTGGGAAGGAAAAGTTCTGGCGGGCAACTGTTCATGGGAAGTCCGGAGTGGATCTGGTCAAGGGTTTTGACACTTCTGAACTTGATTCCAAAATAGCTGCTCAGGTACTGGACTTTAATCCATTGGATTTTACTTCCAGGCATATTGCTGAAAGAACAGACCGTTATGTTCATTTTGGCCTTGCTTCAGCAAAGATGGCTATTGATGATTCAGGATTGGTCCTTAAATCTGAAAATACTGAAAGATTTGGCATCTGCATAGGTTCAGTATTTGGCGGGGCTATGATTTATAAAGCAAATATGACAGCCGGGTGCCGGTCAAAAGCGGATGAATCCGGTCATTTTGATTTCCCCGGAATGTCATCCAATTCTGTTTCCGGGTATATCGCTATGGAGTATAATTTTACCGGTCCCAATATGGTTATTTCCACAACATGTGCATCAGGCATTAACGCTATAGGACGGGCGTTCAGACTTATTCAGAATAATGAAGCGGATATTATTTTATCTGGTGGGGTTGAGGCTCCTGTTACGTCTGCCGTTTTTGATGCATTCAGTAAATTGCAGTTTCTATCAATGGTCAACGGCTCTCCCCAGAGCGCGTGCAGGCCGTTTGATAATAAAAGGGACGGTTTTGTGCTTGGTGAAGGCGGGGCGATACTTGTTCTGGAGGAGATATCCCATGCAGTCGGCAGGAATGCCCACATATACGGAGAGATTCTTGGGTATTCAACTAATTGCAGTTCATATCACATGATACTCCCTGAGCCTGACGGCATTGAGGCAGCCAAAGTTATGAAAGGGGCGATGAATGATGCAGAGATAAGCCCTCGGGAGGTTGATTATATAAATGCTTATGGAAACGCAACACTGTCTTATGATAGAGCCGAAACTAAAAGCATAAAGATCGTATTTGATGAACATGCTTATAATATACCGGTTAGTTCAATTAAATCGATGATAGGCCATACGATCGGTGCTTCAGGTGCTATTGAGGCAGCTTCCTGTTTTCTTGCTTTAGAGAACAACATAGTTCCTCCAACTATCAATTATAAAAATCCCGACCCGGAATGTGATCTGGACTATGTTCCGAACAGGGCGCGCAAATCAAGATTGAATAATATAATGATAAATTCACTCGGTATCGGCAATGAAAATGCAAGTCTTATTATTGGAAGGCCTGTTGAGAGGAGAAGCATGAACTGATTATGAAGAAGAAACCGGTTGAAAAATCCAATCTGCATTTTAAGGAAAATTTTTATTGTGCGTTCGAAAAACAGCACTGCGACTATTATGCAACGATCCGGGAAGTAAGCCAGGGGCTTTCTGTAATTTTTGATGTTAACGATAAATGCAACTTTATTGGAGAAGTGATCTTCTCATCACTGGATCTGAAAAATATTCTTATATTGTCGGATGCTCCTGCCGGCGGATTCAGTGTTGCTTACAGTAGGTTTGGAAAAGGGCCTGCAAAGAGTTTAGGGGCAGACAACCGGGATTATGACGAATTTAAGATCGGAAGGCAGTCTTCAATAGTCAAATTTCTCGAATCCTATGACGGCATTATTATCAAAGCCGGACTACACAAGATCGAGGAAGAAATCGGTGCTGATGTCGTCAAAAATATGAGGAATGAAATCGAGTCCCTGCATGGTGAAATTGTGGTTCCGGTATTTGTTGATGAGAGACTTGAACTATTGTTGATTCTTGGAGAAAAAGTCTCTAACAGTGCGTTCACAGGTGACGATATTGAACTTATAAATACAATTTCGTGTCAGACATCCATAGCCATCAAACATGCCCGCCTTTATAAGGAAAAAATTCATTCGGAAAGGCTTGCATCAATTGGTATGATGTCTGCGACTTTTGCCCATGAGATCAGAAACCCTCTCACATCGCTAAAGACTTTTGCCCAGCTGATACCCGAAAAATATAATGATGCTGAGTTCAGGGATAAATTCTCCAAAATAGTCCTTGGTGAAATGGAAAGGATAGAAGGATTGATTGAAGACCTGCTCGACTTCTCAGCGCAGAAGAAAACCCCCGGAATTAATCATTTTGATTTAAAGGGACTTTTCGATGGAATGATTCAGTATTTGACAAACAAACATGACATGGAAAAAAGAAATATTTTGATTGAGAAACATTACGCCGGCACAGAGATTAATTTATCAGGCAATACAGAGAAATTGAAACACGCGTTTCTTAATATCATCAATAATGGATGCCAGGCTATGAAGGAAGAAGGTGTGTTAAAAATTGATGTTGTACCGAGCGGAGAAAACATTGAAGTAGCTATAGCTGATACGGGAGAAGGTATTCCGCCGGAGTATATTGAAAGTATCTATGAACCGTTTGTAACGACTAAAGAAATGGGAATGGGTCTGGGCCTTGCCATAAGCAAAAAGATTATTGAAGACCACGGCGGTAAAATAAATGTAAAAAGCAAACTGTATGAAGGAACGACATTTACAGTTTCTCTTCCGATTAATGGCTGTTAAGATGCCGGCAAATGATAGTTGATACCCTGGGATAGAGAATAATCAATATATGAAACTCTTAGCAATATTGAGTAACAGAGATGATCCAATTGTCACGGAGGCAATGAACGCGCTTAAGGAATGTACAGTTTACCCTTTGAAATCTCTGGTAGAGCTTGAAGAACTATACAGCAATATCCCACTTAATCTTTTTATTATTGATGCTGATTCTTATAACCTCTCGTCTTTGAATGAATTCTTACTGAAACTCGATGACGGAATGGTTGTTATGATTGCTGATGAAAAACCGGACAAATTTACTGTGGACAGCCTTCCTCGCAGTGTTTATGACTATATACCATCTGCGTCGATTATGACGGAACTCACTGCTGTTGTAGAGCGGGCGATTGAGAAACAAAGGTTGCAGAGTGAAGTCAGATTACTTGAGCAATCACGAAATGATATTCAAATCGGAGATGTCCCGGTTCAAACCCGGTCACCCGAGGAAGACAATGCGTGTCATGTTGGTCCGTTACGGAGTGGTGGCTACCGTCAGGAAAGGATCGTGTTGAATTTTGCCAAGATGCTTTCTGTGAATTTCGATATGAACAAACTTTTTAACCATTTCATGGATTCTGTAATGGAGATTGCCCGCGTTAGCAAAATGTCGGTAATGTTAAGGGACAAAAAAGGCTTTCACGTAAAGACACATATCGGACTTGATCCTTATATCGCGGACAAGCTATTGCTTGATAAAGACAGTCCACTTGTTAAGAGTCTCAGAAAAACGGGCCGTATAATGCACAAACCGGTTTCGTTTACGGATATAACGTCAATCAACATTAAAAAAGAGATGGATCTGTTGCAGTGTGCGATTTCATTTCCGATGATGCACAAGGGGAAACTTATAGGATTGTTTAATATAAACAGCAAAATTACGGAAGAGCCTATTTACAAAGATGAGATAGAGATTATATATGTGTTGTGCAACTATCTTGCGGCTGCTGTAAAAGATATAGATCTCTATCACGAGATATGGTATCAGAAGGAATTTACCGGCAATCTACTGTCGAGCATGAACAGCGGCATGATCGCTATTGACAGCAATGAAAAAATCACGGTCTTTAATCAGAAGGCGTCTGAAATTCTTAATCTTGACTCTTCCGAAACGGTTGGATCTGATTTGAGAGAACTCCCTTCGCCACTGGGGGATATTCTGTATGAGACGATGGTAACCGGGAAATTATATAATCGCCATGAAACCTCAGTAAGTCCGTCAAGAGTATCCCTTGGGATAAACAGTTACAGGCTTCTTGATGACCAGAAGAATCCAATCGGAGCGGGAATAATATTTTCTGACCTGTCAGACTCCAAGAAAATGGAAGAGCAGAAAAGAATGGCGGATAAACTTAAAGCCGTTAATGATCTGGTTGCAAAAATAGCCCACGAAGTGCGAAACCCTTTAACATCAATCCAGACATATATACAATTACTTGATGAGAAGTTTAAAGACGGCGAACTGAAAAACTTTTATGTTTCTGCGGTCAGTCAATCAATAAGCCAGCTTAACAATCTGATTGACAAACTGGTAACGTTTTCGGGTTCAAAGGATTACAATTTCATTACAGAGGATATAAATGATGTATTGCGTCAGGCTGAAGAATTTATTTTGAAAAATATCCCCGTGACCCATAAATTTTTGAAGCAGCTTACAGAGGAATCACTGTATATCCATGCTGACAGGAAATATCTGATAAAGGCGATCTACTATCTTGTTTTAAATATAGTTGACAGGACGGTTGAAGGAACATATATCACAATGAGTACAAGTGTGGTGACTGACGAAGTGCCTTCAGTCCTGATTACGATTACGTTCAGTGGAGAGACCGCTCTTGAGGAGGGGAGGGGAAACCTGTTGAAGCCTTTTCTTGATGTTGATCATCTTGGCTCTGAACTGAATGTGCCGATAAGTCACAAGATTATAGAGGGTCACGGAGGAAGGCTTGATATGAAAAGCGAGGGTATTATTAATACATTTCTGATATCATTACCCGCTATTAACAGAAAAAGTGACACCTCTTCGATCAAGGAAAGGTATATTGGTGAGTAATAAAGAGAAGGTCCTGATCATTGATGACGAACTGGCTCCGAGAGAATCAATACGAATGGTATTGAAAGATCAGTACAACGCGTTAACGGCTGCAAGCGCATATGAAGGTCTGGATATCATGGATAAAGGATCTATAGCGATTGTGGTTATGGATATAAAAATGCCAAAAATGGACGGGATTACAGCGCTCAAGGAGATTAAAGATAAACACCCCGAAACTGAAGTGGTTTTGTTGACAGCATATGCAAGCCTTGAGACAGCAAGAGACGCCATCAGATTCGGGGCATTTGATTATTTACTAAAACCGTTTGACAAAGATGATATATTGCTTGTTATTAAGAGAGGACTGGAGAAAAGACGTGCTAAAGAGAATCTGAAACTTGAGAGGGAATTATTGCTAAACAGAACCATGGATCTCGAAAATCAGATTAAAAAGGTACGCAATAATATTATAAAGCACTATGACGATACGGTAAAAGGCTTGATTCTAACGATCGACGCCAAGGACCATTATACATATAACCACTCAAATCGTGTTGCTAGATTATCCAGGTCTATAGCTGAAGCTCTGAATGTTAGCAAAAGAACTTTGAAAGAGATTGAGGATGCGGCTAAAATTCATGATATAGGAAAAATCGGGGTTGAAGGAAATATCCTGAAGAAGGAAGGGCATCTTACATCTGATGAATATGAAGAAGTCAAAAAACACCCTTCAATAGGGGTGAGAATTGTTCAGGAGATTAAGTTTCTCGAAGATGCTGTTCCTGTTATAAAACATCACCATGAAAGATACGACGGTGAGGGCTATCCTGAAGGTATCAGGGGCGATGATATACCTTTATCCGCGAGAATAGTGGTGGTTGCGGATGCGGTTGATGCGATGATGAGTGAGCGACCTTATCGAGGCGCTCTTCCGATAGACAAAGTTCGTCAGGAATTGAGCGATAATGCCGGGACCCAGTTTGATCCAACTATTATCAATATCATAATGGAAGGTAAAGTAGCGCTGGCCTGAACTCAACTGAATTATTTTAGTCCCAATACATCCTGCATATCATAAAGCCCCGGGGTCTGTTTGTGAACCCACTGTGTGGCTTTCAGTGCGCCTCTGGCAAAGGTGTCTCTGCTTGACGCCTTGTGGGTAATCTCTATTCTTTCACCAAGTCCGCCAAAAAGCACTGTATGCTCTCCAACAATATCTCCGGCACGTACTGTCTGTATGCCTATCTCTTTTTGGGACCTTTCACCTATGATGCCTCGTCTTGAATAGATTGCTGTATCTTCAAGGTTTCTGTCTAATGCTGAGGCGAGCACCTGTGCCATTTTCATTGCTGTGCCTGAGGGGGCATCTTTCTTCAGCCTGTGGTGGGCTTCGATTACTTCAACATCATAGTCATCACCGGTAACTTTTGCTATATCCGATAAAACTTTCAACAGAAGGTTTACTCCAACACTCATATTGGGAGCAAAAACGCATGGAATACTCTGGGCATAGAGTTTTATATGATCTATTTCATCTTTGCTGAAACCGGTCGTCCCGATAACAACAGGGATCGGTCTGTCAGTCAGGATTCTTAAGCATTCTATTGTGGCGGACGGGGAAGAAAAATCAACAAGGACATTGGCATCATCGATTATACTCCGTAGATCATCAGTTATGTTTATTCCTGTCGAACCGATGCCGATAACATTTCCTATATCCTTTGCGATTAATTCGTGGTCTTTTTTTTCCAGGGCACCGGTAAGTTTAATATCATCAATATTATTTGCAAGTGTAACTATGCGGCTACCCATTTTACCTGTAGCAGCGGTATCTATCATACTACATTCAA
>CAYPIT010000099.1:0-8832 GCA_964410825.1 uncultured Nitrospiraceae bacterium | reverse complement strand
CACTGTCATCATTAGTAATACTAGTATAGCTACCATTACTAAGTCTGCTTAGCTCTTGTAGTGAGCTCGTGGTATTACTGGTAGCGTACTTGTCTATATTGACGGTATAAATAGCTACTTTATTTTTGCTTAATTTTTTTGCTGATATTACTGATAGTTATAGGTGGAATTCAAAATATGATAGAAAGGGATATTTTATTTGTCAATCAGCGATGTTTTCATAAGAAATTCCAATTGATTGTAGGTAAAATATAAAGCTATAATAATTAGCATATCCTGTGACTAAAGTTCAGGCAAGATAGCGGTCTTATAATGTTTTGAAAAGTAAGGTAGTGTTTACATTGAGGTAAGACAAGCATGTCAAAAGACACAATATCTATTTTGGTTGCTGACAATAAGCCTCCTGTATTTAAAAACATAAAAACCGCGCTTCGCGACTATGAAGGCCTGAATCATAACATTGAGTTTGTACATTCAAGTAAGGATACCATCGCAAAGGCTTCGGGCAAACACTATGACCTCATTCTCATAAACCAGAAACTTCCTGACAAAAGCGGTTTGGCTATTCTGCAGACTATTCAAAAGAAAAAACTTGGAGTCCCTGTTATTATCATTGTTGCTAAAGGTGAAGAAAAACTTGGCGTCAAGGCCATGGACAAGGGAGCCTATGACTACTTAACTAAGCAGGAAGTCAATACTGTCGCATTGAACCGGGCTATTCGCAGGGTAATGCAGAGGAAAAAACTGGAAAATGATATAAGAGAATCGCTGAAAAAGTTGGAAACACTGGCCATAAAGGACGGATTAACAGGACTGTATAATCAGCGGCATTTCCGGGAAGTGTTGAAACATGAGTATAAAAAAACCAAAAGGCATCTTCAGCCTTTGTCGTGTATCATGTTGGATCTTGATTATTTCAAAGCAGTCAATGATAACTACGGTCATCAGTTTGGTGATTTCGTACTTGGCCATTCGGCCCAGATTTTAAGACGGCTGGTCAGGGACACTGATCTTGTTGCCCGTTATGGCGGAGAAGAGTTTTTTATTGTACTTCCAAACACGAACCTGAACGGAGCTTTTATTCTTGCCGAAAGAATCAGGGCTGCCTTTGCTGAAAACGTATTCGAAAAAGGAGATGTGTCTAATGTCGTTACTGTTAGTATAGGGGTCTCTGCATCAACAGACAATAATGTGGTCAGTGCCGAGGAACTGATTGCTAACGCTGATAAGTCTCTTTACGATGCGAAGCGTAAGGGACGAAACCTTGTTTGTGCTTATGATGATGAGAATAGAGATTCATCTCTGACTATTAATGAAGAAACCCGGAAGATAAATAATTTTAACAGCAGGCTGGAAGACATTAATGAGAATATTAAAGTTGACTGTATTGAATCCACTCATGGTATCTTGCGTGAAATTGAGAGGGGCTGGGATTACTTTAATGAACATTCAGTTAGAGTCAGTGAATATGCTGAAAAGCTTATGAGAGAGATGCTCCTGTCAGAAGAAGATATTCATACTGTCAAGCGGGCTGCCTTGCTTCATGATATAGGAATGGTGGGGGTTAACTCCAGGATATTAAGAAAGAAGGGCAAACTGACCAGGAAAGAATATGATGTTGTAAAAAAACATTCGAATATTGGTGTTAAGCTCATGGAGAAAACTCGATTGTTCGAGAAGGAGCTTCCGATTATTCTTTATCATCATGAAAGGTTTGACGGAAGTGGTTATCCCCATAGATTAAAAGGAGATACTATACCTTTCGGTGCCCGCGTTCTTGCCGTTGCAGAGGCATATGATGTAATGAAGTCTAAAGCTTCGTATAAAAAATCGATTTCAAATGCTGCTGCTGTTACTGAGCTTAAGAATTGTTCCGGTACGCAGTTTGATTCTAATGTTGTCGATGCATTTGTCAGGCTAATCGAAAAAACCTGATAGCAGAATATTTTTTGCCTGCCCCAATATTACTGATTACAATCCAAATATGTTAGTCTCATAGTTATATGTTTCGAAAATCTAAAATGAAAATTGTTGCATTTTGCGGCAGCCCCAGAAAGAATGGTAACACCGAAACACTCATGAATGAGGCTGTAAGAGGTATAGAGGATTCAGGATATACGGTTGTCACAATTTATCTCAATAATATAGATATCAAGCCATGTCAGGATTGTGGAGGCTGCAATGATACGGGTCAGTGTATCATAAGCGATGACATGGAACAGATTTATGATGCGATTAAAAATGCAGACAGAATAATATTGGCCTCTCCTATCTTCTTTTTTTCATTAAGTGCTCAGGCAAAAGCGATGATTGACCGTTGCCAGAGTTTTTGGTGTGAAAAGTATCTTCTGAAAAAACCTATTGAGGCCGGAAAATTTGGCCGCAAGGGACTTTTGATTATGGTCGGAGGCATGAAAAAGGAAATTGGAACGCAATGCGGGGAAGCCTGTGCCAAGGCATTTTTCAGGACGATCAGCGTTCCTGAACATATTTCGATCCATTACCTGGGAATTGATAGCAAGGGAGAAATACTCAAACATCCTGATGCCCTAAATGAAGCTTATAGGGCCGGGAAGAAACTGGTTGCTTTATGAGCTGGCTAAAGCATTATTTTTATCCGAATAAACTGCTTTAAGCTGACCGCATGCTGCAGCAATGTCTGCACCCATACTTTTCCTGATAATTGCTGTTAAGCCGGATTTTTTTAGCACATTTTGAAATTCGAGAATTTTATCATCATCAGGCCTTTTTAGAGACCGTATTTTTCTATTAACTTCATTTCCTGGCGGGTTGTATGGTATTAGGTTAATTTTGGCCCTGATTCCGCGCAATAAGCTGACAAGCCGGTGAGCGTCTGTTATCGAAGCATTGATTCCATCCAGCAAAATATATTCAAAAGTTATTTGTCTTCCGGGTTGGAGAGGGTAATCTTTAGATGCCTGAATGAGTGTCTTTAGAGGGTATTTTTTGTTGACAGGCATAATCCTGTTTCTGATTTCATCTGTAGTCGCGTTTAAAGAAATAGCGAGATTTACCGCAGGTCCTTTTTGGGCAAGTTCATATATACGAGGGACAATACCTGCTGTTGAAACAGTAACTCTCCTTTTTGAATATCCCATCAGGCCTGTTATCTTCCATAGGGCCTGAATGACCTCATTCAGATTATTCAGTGGCTCTCCCATGCCCATAAATACAATATTGCTAATTCCATAATCTTCTGTATTCTCTGATGAAGTAAGCCTGTTGACCGCCATAATCTGATCTACTATTTCATGATTAAGAAGGTTTCTCTTTAGTCCAAGCCTTCCTGTGCTGCAGAATTTGCAGGCTAATGAACACCCGGCCTGAGATGAAATACAGAGCGTATAATGCTTATTTCCTGTGCTATTTGGGATAAGAACGGTTTCAACAAATTCTCCATCATTAAGCTGAAAAAGAAATTTTTTCGTTCCGTCTTGAGATAGCTGTTTATTTACCAATTTCAAATTACTTACAAATGCTATCTTATTAAGCGTAATGCGTAACTGTTTTGGAAGGTTTGACATGTCATCAAATGAGCAGGCCAATCCTTTATATATCCACCGGTTAACCTGTTTTGATCTGTATGAAGGCAGCCCAAGTTGATCAAAAAGCATTGAAATGTCCTCAGCTGATAATTGTTTAAAGTTTTTTTTCATAATTGCCGATAATTATTATAACGAAAGAATATATGCATATGAAATATGAGTTAAGGGAGTTGTACACGTTAACATGTGTTTTGCAAAATCAGATATCAGCAAAAGTCAAACAGAAGTTAACATAAATGAACGGGATGATTAAAAAAGTATTAATTATTGATGATTCACCTATTGCGAGAAAAATGTTAAAGAGCTGTTTGCCAAAAGATCAGGGATATGAGTTTTTTGAGGCCGGTGACGGCAAAGAGGGTTGTGCTAAGTACCAGGAGATTAATCCGGACATTACATTCATGGATCTGACTATGCCTGTCATGTCAGGATACGAAGCAATTGAAAACATTATTAAGGTTGACGCAAATGCTCTTATTATTGTTGTTACCGCTGACGTTCAGATGAAAGCGGTCAAAAAGGTCCTTGGATTAGGCGCATATATGGTACTTAAGAAACCATTAAACAGAGAAGAAATTCAATCTGCTCTTTTGAAAGTTCATGATACTCTGCAGGGGGCTGATTAGTTTATGAATGTGTCTGTTATAGAAGATAATTTTCTGACTCAGGATGAAAGAGAAATTCTTCAGGAAATTATGAATATTGCGTTTGGAAAGTCAGCAGCTGATCTGGCTGACGTAATCGATGCTCATGTTTTGTTAAGTATTCCTTTTATCAAGTCTATGCAGGTTCCTGAATTACCCGAATATATAAGGTCTCATGTTAAGGACTATAAACAGATCAGTATAGTAGAACAGAAATTCTGGGGCAAATTTAGAGGGGATGCGATTCTTGTGTTCTCGTCTGGCGCTGGAAAAGCATTGATAAAAATGCTTCAGTCGGAGGAAAGTAAAAGTTATAATTCTGAGCCAATAGATATTCTTGAAAGCGAAACGCTGATGGAAGTGGGGAACATACTTATAGGCGCGTGTGTCGGGAAGTTAGCTGAACTGTTAAAGGATATTGTCAGTTATACTCCCCCAATGGTGCTTGTTGAAAAGGAATATAGTGAAGCGATATCAAGCGGAGTATATGACCCCGATAAAAAAGCGATTGTTCTAAGAACTGACTTCAGCTTTAATAACGGCAATGTTTCCGGCTTCTTGTTTCTTGTCACAACTACCGACTCTATGATGTGGTTGAGGGATTCTCTGCAAACTTTTATGGATGAATATAAATGATACTTAATCAGATTTTTGATGCAATAAATCTTGGTATTATTATCCTTGACAGGGATTTGATAGTTCAGAAATGGAACCGATGGATGGAGATACACAGTAAAATTGATGCTGATAAGATTATCGGCAAATATATCTTTGAAATCTATCCTGATTTAGAAAGTTCAAAGTTTAAAAGAAGTTGTAAATCTGTTTTTTCCTTTGGCAATTTCTGTTTTTTTTCACAGAAGCTGCATGGCTATTTATTTCCATTTGAGTCATCGAGTTATCTTGGATCTGAATTCGAACATATGCAGCAAAGCTGTGCTATGGGACCACTTCGTAGTGATAATGGTGAAATTACATCTCTTTATATCTATATTCAGGATGTGACCGAAAACGCTGCTTATCAGGATAAATTAAAAGATCTGAATATAAAGGACGGGCTAACCGGAATTTATAACAGACGCTTCCTGGATACAAGATTAAAAGAAGAGTTTTTCAGGTACAAACGATATTCTGGGAAATTCAGTATGGTAATGATGGACATTGATAATTTTAAGGCAGTAAATGATCTACATGGACATCAATGTGGAGATTTCATACTGAAGATGTTAACTGCCAGGATCTCTTCTGCTATTAGAAATATTGATTATCTGATTCGTTATGGTGGAGAGGAGTTTTGCTCTTTGCTTCCTGAAACCGGCCTTGAAGGAGCTTTAACAGTAGCTGAGAGGTTTAGAACCTTAATTGAAGATCAGGATAACAATTATGATGGTGAAATTGTCAAGATTACGATTAGTCTTGGAGTATCAACTATATGTGACACAGTTGACACACCTGAAATGTTGATACAAAAGGCTGATGACGCACTTTATCAAGCCAAAAGAGAAGGCCGCAATAAAGTGGCAGCAATGGATTGAATTTTAATACGCTGTATCTCCTCTTTATTTTTCTGAAAACTTAGCATATAACTGTCAATACATTGACGTTGCTATAATTATATGGCAATATAAATTTATGCAAAGGATTTTAGTTATAGATGATGAAGAATCAATCAGGGAACTCCTTAAAGATTTTCTCGAGACCAAGGGGTTCGAAATTGTTTTAGCTGCAAATGGAGAATCCGGATTAGAATATTTGAAAACTGATAAATTTGACCTTATCCTCCTTGATCTTATGATGCCGGGAATGAGTGGCCTGGACGTTTTGAGAGAAACAACTGCAAAAAAAGTTCATACTCCTTCGATAGTAATTACTGCACATGCTACGGTACAGACAGCGGTAGAGGCGATCAAGTCTGGTGCGTTTGACTATATAACAAAACCTTTTAATCTTGAAGAATTTTATATGGCAGTTAAGAGAGCGCTTGATGTTTCGACACTCCAGGAGGAAAATACGAGTCTAAAAAATGAACTACAGAAAAAGTATAGTTACAATAAGAGGGCGCTCGACAAGATCATCGGAAATTCAGTTCCGGTTCAAAACATTATCAAGTTTATCGAAAAAATTGCTGATACAGACAGTACTATTCTGGTAACAGGTGAGAGCGGGACAGGGAAAGAACTGGTTGCCAAAACGATACATTATAATAGCTCGAGATCTAAAAATGCTTTTATTCCTCTAAATTGTGCAGCTATTCCAAAAGATATCCTTGAGTCCGAACTTTTCGGTCATGAAAAAGGGGCATTTACTGGTGCAATAAGTACGAGAATCGGTCGTTTTGAGCTTGCAAATAACGGCACGCTTTTTCTTGATGAAATAGGCGAGCTTGCTCCTGCTCTTCAGGTCAAACTTTTAAGAGTTCTCCAGGAAAAGGAATTTGAAAGGGTAGGTGGCATAAAGACTATTAAAGTCGATGTAAGAATTATATCTGCAACGAACAAAGATCTTGAAAAGGCTGTGCAGGATGGTACATTCAGAGAAGACCTGTATTACAGACTTAATGTAATCCCTTTTCAGTTGCCTCCATTAAGAAAAATGAAAGAAGATATCCCTCTTATGATGGAACATTTTATAACTCATCTTTCGAAAAGAAAAGGAAAAGAACCGCCAATAATTTCAAAAGATTCTATGAACTGTCTTGTAAATTACGAATGGCCAGGTAATGTACGTGAGCTGGAGAATCTTGTTGAAAGATTGCTGATCCTGAAAGAAGGCGATATCGTTAACCCTGATGACCTTCCGGATAGGCTGGTTGATATGCAGCAACGTGGTAAGGGCGCAATGAAAGGAAAAGTTCTTTCTAATGACGGAGTTGACCTGAATATAATGCTCGATGAGATTGAAAACAACATGATTATACAGGCCCTTGAGTTGTCTAAAGGTGTAAAAAGCAAAGCTGCCAGCCTGCTTGGACTTAACAGGACAACTCTGATCGAGAAGATGAAGAAAAAGGCTATCCATTTTAACACTTAGAAAACTCTGCATAACTTCTATTTCATCTGTCATCCTCCGGCTTAACATAGGATCCAGTATTTAAAAGAACAGATAGATTCCCCGATCAAGTCGGGGAATGACATTATCTGGAAGTAAATACTCTATTCGTAAGTCGTCATATTAATGACGTCTAATCTCCTTAATTTCTATAAATATCAATAGGTTAACCATGGCATACTTATTGCTTATTATATTGTATTGTAATGATATCAATGCGATTAATTATAATACTTAGCTTATTGTGCATGAATAGCATCGTGACGGATTCTTATGCCTCTGTTTTCAGCAATGAATCACAACTGTTGAATATAAGGGCAAGCCAGCATACTGATTACTTAAGGATTGTTCTGGAAGGTCCTGAATCAATTATTTCCAGTGGCAGTGTGAATCAAATTGACAGTGAAATCATGGTCAGTTTCCCTGACAATCAAATTAAGCTGCGTAAGAAGAAACTTCCTGTTGCCTACAAGGTTCAGAATGACACGATATCTATTTCTCTCATAAAAAGTGGAGAACTTAAGGTTTTTTTCCTGAAAGACCCAAGCCGTTTAGTTATAGATCTAATACCTAATAATCAGCAGGATTCCAAAGCGGTTTTATATAATGAAAAGCCACTGAATGAACAAAAATCTGAAGTGATTCTCAATAAAAAAGGATCCGAGAAAGAAGAACATGAAAATAATTTCAATATAGCAGAGCCATTAGAGAATGAAAGTAATTTAGTTCCCATTATAATTGCCTTTGTAATGTTCTATATTATCCTGCGCTTCCTCCTGAAATCGAAAGTAAGAAAGCCGATCAGTCAAACAAAAGATGTTGATTTGTTTGAAACTTCAGGAGAGATTGAAGAACCAGGTCAGACAGAATGTATATGTAATGATAATTATGATACTGAAAAAATTACCGATACTATTGCCAAAGAAAGTCCTCTCGATTCATTGAAATGGGTTGATGCCAGAACTCTTGCGAGCTTTCTTGAAAGAGAACACCCGCAGACTGTTGCATTGATCATATGTCTTCTCGAAACTGAACAGGCAGCCGAAATATTGGAGCTGCTTCCTGAAGAGATGAGAAGTGATGTCACAATCAGGATCGCAGAAACTGCACGGATACCTGAAAGTGCGGTAGAGGTAATTGAGGCAGTTCTTATATCTCAGTTAAATCTTACAACTGTCAGTGAACGCCAATCATTTGAAGGCACAAAGGCAATAGCTGAAATTTTGAAGCATTGCAACAGAAAAATTGAGCAGAATATTCTTGAGAAAGTAAATATCTGTAATACTGAATTGGCGAGTTCAATTAAGGAACTTATATTTAAGTTTGAAGACATTGGAAAAATTGACGACAGGGGTATTGATTTAATATTAAAAAACATCAATTCAGAAGAGCTGTCAATTGCATTGAGAACTGCTTCTTATAACATTCAGGATAAATTTATCAGCAATATGTCAAAAATAGCCGCTAAAATATTGAAAGAGAAGATGGAATTGAAAGGGCCCGTTAAATTGTCTGATGTCGAAAAAGCCCGGCAGAGTATAGTAAATACAGTGAAAACACATGATGAAGAGGGA
>CAYPIT010000098.1:0-8852 GCA_964410825.1 uncultured Nitrospiraceae bacterium | reverse complement strand
TCATAATTCATGAGAGTTTATTTCTATTGAATAATTGAGAAATAAATGGTTTAGGATATACCTAAAAATCTATTTGGTCTGTAGCCTAACTCACTAAGGCTAACTGTAGTTTTTTAAAGCTTTTCACGTCTGCAACTTATCAACAATAAAAAAAACAATGGTGGACGGTAGGGGACTTGAACCCCCGACTTCCACGTTGCGAACGTGGCGCTCTCCCAACTGAGCTAACCGCCCTGAAAGACATGATACCCTTAACCCTTCACCTTATACCCTGTCGTTAAATTGACGCCTATCTTTTCCTTTAGTTATTATAACACTTACATATTGTCATACAACTTATTCAGGAATTGATAGAATGAAAAAGAATGTTAAGAATAAAGAGTAAGAAAACGCAAATAATTACATTATTGAGTCTGGTCATCATTTTTTTCTGCATCCTTTTTTTTCTTCTCAGAGGCCCATATCTCTCAAATTCGATTAAAAGGATTATTGTTCCGCAGCTGGAAAACATAACCAGAGAAAGAATAATTATCGACAAGGCCGTTATTAATCTATTCCCTTTTTATGTCCAGGCAAAAGGATTAAATCTTTTTGACAAAGATGGTAACAGGATGTTGTGGATTACAAAGTCGCGCGCATATATTGATTTGCTGGGATTGTTGTCTGATGAAATAGTTATAAGGAAACTGGTACTGAATGAACCGGATTTGAGCGCGGATGAAAATGATATTTCAAGAATTATTGATAGCATAAAAAAATCTGCCTCAATCGGCGAACAAGGAAAATTTAAAGTAGTCCTGAAAAACATTAAGTTGACAGATGGGAATATAAATTACAAGCCTGCAAAGCATCAGACTAAGATTTTCGGCAGTGGCCTCTTTTTTGATATGGCCATGAAAAAGAGATCTATTGCAGTTAACCTTTTAATGAGAAATGGAATCATAAGGTTTCCTAATAAAGCAGAACTCGATATTAACGTTAAAAGTAAGGTGGAAATCAGCAATAACAGTATCGAGATCGAGGAAATCCAGATTCTCTCTTCAGAATCAGATCTTCATGTAGAAGGCGTGATCAACCTTTCATCTGAGGGTCGGGTAAAAGACGGGGAGCTGACAGGCAAGGCCACAATTTTTGCGTCTGCATACAATAAAGTTTTTGATGTAAAGAAAGAAAAAGACGGGATACTGTCTTTTGAAGGATCGGTTAATTTACTGGAAGATAAAGATTCAAAATGGCCGGAACTTAAATTAAATGTTAATACTGACAGCAGGTTTTACCTTGAATCGTTGATGGAAATGTTAGGTGTAAATGAGAATATCAGGGGCAATCTTGCGGTTAAAGGAACCATAGAGGGGTCATATCCTGACATCAGAGGAACGGGCACTGTGAAGCTTGAAAACGCAATCTTTGGTACGCTCTCACTGGACGATGCGGAAGGAGAAATGCAATATAAGGAAAATGAATTTTCACTCAAGGAGTTTACAGCGCATACATATAACGGAGTCATGACAGGTGATGCATTATTGAGTATACCTGATGGTGATTACTCGGTTACCGCGGATGTTTCAGATGTCAGCAGTAAAGAATTTTTTTCATATTTAGGATGGGAACCTCCTTTTCCGGATGCGAAATTAAAGGGGAATTTCCGTTTGGTGCATGATAAAGGAAAGGATATAAGTATCGATGCTAACCTGAGTTATCTGAATATTTCTAATCCGGGTGAAGACGTATTCAGCAAACTTGATAATATATCTTCTACGCTCAAGCTTAAAAATCGGAATCTAATACTAACCGACACTACACTTGCAACAGCAGACACCCGGCTTTCTCTTGAAGGAAATATAGATTTTAAAAATAATGCAATCGCCTTGCGGTTACAGTTAACCGGTAAAGATGCTGCTGAATTGGCAGCACCATATTATAAACGTTTTAATGCTCCTGTGAAATTTACAGGTATTGCAACAGGACCGATAACTGACCCAGAGATATCCGGAAGGCTTGAATTCGAAGCCGGCAGTTTTCATGGAATTCAGTTCATGAGTGCATTTGCTGATTTGAGATATGAGATTGATACGTTATCTATCAGTAATGCATGGATAAAACAGGGCCGGTCGCTCATAGATATTTCTGGCTTAATTAATTTCAGAAAAGCCCGGAAGTTCTTTTCATTTGACGATCCTTTTTTCAGGATTAATGCCTCAATCAATAAATTTCCTCTTGAACAGCATATATCAGAGATATACAAAGCACTCCCTATATCAGGAATTATAGACAGCTCTATTTATTTTGAAGGTGACTTAACTAAATTTACAGGCAATGCGGACATTACACTTAGTAATAGCAGTCTTTATGGGCAGGAGCTTGACAGAATTTCAGTTAAAACTGTAGTAAGCCCTGAAAGCATTTCATTGCAAAACATAGAGGCTGTTAAGGATAATTCCGTTTTCTCCGGGAATGGAGTTATATTTTTTGATAAGCGGTTTAACATGGATATTTCTTCTCCGGGTATCAGACTGAGAGATATTGATCTGATAAAAAATTACCCGATGGATGCGTTGGTCGGTCTGAAAGTGAAAGGCACCGGGACTCTTTATAATCCGGATATTCGATTCTCTGTTGATATTCATGAGAGCACAGTGAAAGGCATTTATGCAGGGAAGGGAGTTTTGGATGGGACATTGACCGGAAACAATATTACTGCATCCGGGAATCTTGCGGATGGGCGTATCTTTGCAAGCTTTAAAACAGATTTCCCACAATTTAAATCATGGTCCGTAGATATGAATTTCAAGAAAGAAAGGTACGATTTTCTTTTATCAGGATTTCTGAAAGATATTCCGGAAAATTTTTCACTTTCAGCCGAAGGGGACCTTAATTTCAGCTCCGATAGAGATAAGTTAATTATTAATTCAAAGTTCAATAATTTAAACTTAAGCATCTATGATTATATTTTTGAGAATAATGAACCTGTAATCCTGAATCTTGATGATGATGAAATTATAATAAAATCTTTTGACTTTTCAGGTAACAACGTTGCATTATCCGCGTCAGGAGAAATTAAGCTCAACAATAGTTATGATATGACCCTTAAAGGAGATATTAACATCGCTCCTTTAAAGGCTTTGACAGAAGAGTTTGTATTTCTGGATGGTCGTGGTAATTTCGATGTTGATGTTAAGGGATCATGGGACACACCGGAACTAATAGGAAAAATTGATTTTGAAAATGTCTCTGCTGTTTTTAAATCGTTTCCTCAACGGGTCGGTCCATTAAACGGCATTTTTTTGCTTAACAGGGACAAAGTAACTTTTGATTCAGTTACAACAGGTTTTGCGGGAGGCATAGTTACTCTGTCCGGCCTGGGAAACTTTAGCAGACTTTCGTTGGAAAGATTATTTATCTCGTCTTTTTTCGATGGTATCAGAATAAGAGCGGTGGAAGGGATCAGTGCGAACATAAATGGGAGACTCTTTTATGAAACTTCCACTAAGGGTTCGAATCTTACCGGGGAAGTTCTTATTAAGAAAGCCAGGTATGAAAAAAATATTGACTGGAAAAACTGGTTTCTTGGGCTGAGGGAAATTAAAAAGAGCGGGTCCCGGTATTCTGATTTTCTGAAACAGACAAAGCTAAATATTCAGGTGCAAGGGTCAGAGAATATATTAATTGATAACGATCTTGCAAAGGCGCCTGTAAATATTGATCTTAATATTGCCGGTAATGTTGACAGATACGGTCTTGTCGGTAGAGTAGAGGCGGATGAAGGACAGATCTATTTCAGGGGGAATGAATTTAGAATCCTGGAAGGAAGCAGCGTGGATTTTGTGGACCCTGCTCAAATATACCCTCTTTTTCATATATCGGCTGAAACCTACAGAAACGATTACTATATTAGACTTTCTCTCGACGGCACGATCGATAAGTTCACCTTATCCTTTTTTTCAGATCCTCCTCTTCCGGAAGCAGATGTATTGACATTACTGACTTTCGGACATATTAACAAGGATATTCAGGGCGTTGAAGGAGGGATAGCAGCTCAGCAGGCTTCTGCAATAGTAGCTGGTGGCATACAGGAAGACATTCAAAGGGAAGTTAAAAATATTGTAGGCATTGAGCGCTTTGAGGTTGAACCGCATACGACATCTACTGGAGCATTCACTTCAAAAGTAACTGTTGGTAAGCGGTTATTGGAAGATCAGATATCTGTCACATACTCGACAGCGATAGGAACCACTGATGAGCAGGTTATTGAGCTGGAATACAAGTTAAATAAGGAACTATCATTATTGGGATCGAGAGATGAGATGGGAAGCACAGGAGCAGATCTTAAATACAGATTTGAATTTAAGTAGTGAAAAAAGCGAAGAATGGAAATCCGATTTTCTGAAAAAGTGATTAAGTTTTATATTCTCATTTGTACAATTATCCTTTTCAGTAGCGTGTCCTATGCTGCTGAATCCGGTGTACTGAATTCCAATGCACTAAAATTCACAAACTCTCTCTCAGGACAGGGATTAACAAACAGAACAATCAAGAAGATTGAAGTTGAAGGCCTTACAAGAATCGATGACGAAGAACTGATTGACCTGATCTGTTTTAACGTTGGAGAATTTCTCGATTTGCGTGTGCTTGGCAAGGGAATAAGACGCGCGTTCAAAAAGGGTATATTTCTTGATCTTAAAGTGCGTTCTGAACCATATAATGGTGGAATTAAATTGATATATATCGCGACAGAAATACCTCTTATAAATAAAATCAGTTTTATTGGTAATAAATATATCTGGAAACGTGACATCAGGGATATATTTTTCTTTAAACAAGGGGAGGATTATATAGAGGAATTTCTGGACAAGGCAAAAGACAATCTACTTGAGTCCTACAAAAAGAAAGGTTTCCCTGATGCTGAAATACAGATAGATGTTGAAAATTATGGTAGGTCAAAGGTCAACCTGATCATTAATATTCGGGAGGGAGACCCACTGATTATTAAGTCTATTGATGTTCTGAGTGAAGTCAGATCTGTCATGAAAACTGTAGAATATGCTGTTTTTGATCAGGATATATTGAATGACGACCTGAAGAAGATAGCTTCTTATTATAAGAAAAAAAGGTTTTTATCTCCGGACATTGGTCCCTTCATATTTAACAACGGTAAACTTGTTATACCTATTAACAGGGGACCGAAACTTCAAGTTTTATTTATCGGCAACAAGGCGATCAGCTCCAGAAAACTGAGAAAGAAACTACTGTTTATTGAAGAAAGAGAAGTGTCTGACGAGACTGTAGCGGAAGCTGTAAATCGTATCAAAGGCTTGTATAAAAGTCTGGGATACTACTATGCCGGAATTGCCGCAAGCGTAGAGAGAGGTCGGGAAATAAAAGTATCTTTTTTTATTAATGAGGGAGTTAGGGTTTATCTTAATAAGATCATTTTTAAAGGCAATAGTGTATCGGATAAGGCACTTAGACAGATGCTATCGATTAGGGAAGGCAAGCAGTATGATGACAGTCAGTTGACCGACGAGAGAGAAGCATTAATAAATTTTTATAATTCCCTTGGATACATTCGCATGAAAATAGTGGACGTGAAAAAAGAATTTGAGAATGAAGGCCGTAGCCTCAATCTGTATTTCATTATAAATGAAGGATCTCCAGTAACTATAGATTCTATTGAGGTTGCTGGCAATAAATCTATTGGCACGGAAGAAATCAAAGAAGCTATGCGTATACGGGGTGATTCCCCATATAATTTTGTTGATATAGGCAATGCAAGGTTAAGTGCAATGTCCCTCTACCGGAGGAGAGGTTATGCAGATGTTACCGTTAAAATTGAGAGTACGATTAAAGGTGACAGAGCTCATCTTAAATTTCAAATTACCGAAAACCAGCCTTATGTTATAGGCAAGATTATTTTACATGGCAATCGCAAGACAAAAGCAAAAATAATCAGACGTGAATTTACCTTTGAAGAAGGGGATGCATATAATTATGATGAACTTCTTAAGGTCAAGCAACGGCTTTACAGACTTGGTATTTTCAATGAAGTATCTATTGATACTGTAAGTACCGGTATCAGTATTGAAGGAAAATCTGTCAGCGATATTGTTGTCTCTCTCAAGGAAGGCAATGCCGGTGCAATAGAGTTCAGTGCAGGCCTGGGAGATTATGAAGGATTCAGAGGAATGATTGACATAAGTTATCGAAACCTTGGCGGATACAACAGAGAGATAGGATTAAAGACCAAAAAGAGCTCCATAGAAGAACGGCATTTATTTTATTTTAGAGAACCGTGGTTCTTAAATCACCCGAACATCCCTCTAAAAGTCTTTTTAATTAAGGAGGACAGCAGGGCTATAAATATTGATACAAGAAATGTGCTTTATAAAATTGACAAGCTTGGTTTATTAATCGGCCTGGAAAAAGCTGTGTCCGGTAAACTTAAATTGAATCTTGATTATGAATATTCATTAACCGAAACAACAGATGTAGATGAAGGTGTTATACTCAGCAAAGAAGATACAGGTACTCTTGGCATCAGCAGTATTTCTCCTTCATTGCATTATGATACTCGTGATAATCCTTTTAATCCTGTTTCGGGATCATTTAATAGCATTGTGTTGAAAATTGCCTCCAAGGCGTTTCTTTCAGAAATTGGGTTTATCAAGACAACTTTTAAAAGTTCCTGGTTTTTCCGTCTCTATAAAGATATTATTTTTGCATTTTCTCTTGGGGGCGGCACAGCGTTCAGTTTCGAAGGCACAAAAGAATTGCCATTAATTGAAAGATATTTTCTTGGCGGGGGTACAACGGTGAGAGGATTTGAGAATGATATGCTTGGTCCGAAGGGGCAAAATGATTCACCAACAGGCGGAAATATTTTTGCACTTCTAAATGGAGAAGTAAGGTGGCCACTTGGAAAAGGGTTCGGGCTTGTCACATTTGTTGATGGGGGAAACGTATGGAATACCATAAGCGACATTAACAGAGATTTGAGGTACACCGCCGGTGGGGGATTGAGATACAAGACACCAGTAGGCCCTGTAAGGGTCGATTATGGACACAAGATCAGCAGAAAGGAAAATGAAAGCGCCGGGGAACTGCATTTCAGTTTTGGGCATGCATTTTAAAGTCAGGGAGTAAAAAAATGATGAGGCGATGGTTGTGCATACTGTATACTGCATTTTTTATTATATTGTTATCCAGTAATGTCGGTCATTCTGAAATGCTTGACCGGGTGGTTGCCATTGTAAATAACGAGATAATTTTACTCACAGAGTTTAAAAAGGAGATTGAGAGAGTACGGTCTGAAGGGAATGAAATCACTGATCAGGAGGTTCTTCAGGAGATGATCAAACAGGCCCTCATTTTAGAAGAAGCAGAAAAATATTTAATGAGTGGTAATTACGACATATATAACTTAACTATTAATAAAAAATTAATTGAAGAGTATATTGAAAAGAGGATAAAAGCTTTCATACATATACCTTTTGAAGATATTAAAAGGTACTATCAGGAGAATAAGAATAATTTTAATGGTAAAGATCTTTATGGTGTGTGGGATGAAATAGAACAAACAATAACAAGAGATAAGTTAAAGGCAAAACTTGATGAACATGTTGATTCGTTAATGAAAAAGGCGCATATCAGGATTCAGTTGGCGACAGAATAAATTATTGTTTAAATGCAGCCTGAGAGAGATTTCGGGAGATGAGGGAAGCTAAAGTCTGCACACCTACGAGGTGTTACACACCTCGTAGGTGTGTAACGGTTTAGAGTCGTTTTATTACCGCTGCTTCATCACAGTCCGGAAACTTCGGGCATTTAAGACAGTCTCCCCAGACTTTGTGGGGCAGGTCATTCTTGTCTATATCCATAAAGCCAAACCGTTTAAAATAGTCCGGATAAAAAGTAAGCGCAAATACCTTTTTGATACCCAGAGATTTTGCTTCTTTCAGGCTGCTTTTTATAAGAGTTTCCCCGATCCCCTTCCCCTGATATTTTTTTGATACCGCAATTGATCGGATCTCAGCGAGGTCTTCCCATGCGATATGAAGGGCGCAAACAGCAACAATTATCCGATTCTCAACGGAAACAGTAAAGTCACGAATATGCTCGTATATTTCGTTAAGAGAGAGAGGAAGCATGTCATCTTTTTTTGCAAATTTATTCACAAGATTATGTATCGACTTGGCATCTTTGATTGTTGCTTTTCTGAATTTCAATACTTGCGCTCCTTTTTATATAACTCTATGAGGATTCCTTCTCTTAAACCATAATTGCTGACATTGAGAGTATTAAACTTAAATGACTCCATGAGCTGTAGAAGTATAAGAGTTCCGGGCACTATTATGTCAAGTCTCTCACGTTCATAGGGTATGTAACCGGCCCGTTCTTTTGAACTTATTACAGAGATATCAGAATAAATAGCATCAACTCTATCAATTGATAATTTGGAATTGTGGATCATATTGTGGTCAAAATATTTAAGGTTTTGTGAGACTGCTGACAATGTTGTAACCGTGCCTGCAGTTCCTATCAGTATAGTCTCATTTGTTATGAATTTGCTTAGGGAATTAATAGCAGGTTTAATTGTTCTTCTAACTTTCTTATCCATTCTGGATAAATCACTGGATAGGGGAGGGTCCTCCCGCATATATTTATTTGCCAGATATACAACACCAAGATCCAGACTGACAGATGATAACAGTTTACTATCCCTTGTAAGGATCAGTTCCGTGCTTCCACCTCCGATATCAATCATCATGGCCGACTCTGGTATTGGCATATCGATTGACATGCCGGATGCGGTAATTTCTGCCTCCCTTTTTCCACTTATTATTTTTATTTCAATA
>CAYPIT010000097.1:0-9042 GCA_964410825.1 uncultured Nitrospiraceae bacterium | reverse complement strand
AAGAAGTAAGGAGTAAGAAGTAAGAAGTAAGAAGTAAGGAGTAAGAAGTAAGAAGCTGCTTACTGCGTACTGTTTACTTTATACTGCTTACTTAATTTTCCGGAGGAAAATTATACCGTCTGTTTACGGAAATATAACCGGCCTTAAAAAGGCTGACCTGAAAACGCTCGAGAGGATCTACAGGAGGCGAATCCCAAAGAACAAAATCCTTTCTACTGATCTTGCAATAATGATCGCTGAATGCTCGTCATCGATCAGCAGGCAGGTCGGTGTCCTTGTACACAGGAGCGGAGACATAAGTCATGTAATAGTTGGGGACGCTAAAGGTATCTTTATTCCGGAGATAACAAATTTCCCGCTCGGCAGGAAAATACTTAGGGGGCTCAGATTAATTCATACCCATCTTAAGAGTGAAAGCATAAACCAGGACGACATCACAGACCTGTCTCTTCTGAGGCTCGACGCCCTTGTAGTTATCGGCCTTAAAGACGGGCAGGCTGATAATGTTGCAGTTGCTCACCTTCTTGCGCAGGATTCGAACTTAAAATACGAGATAGACGGACCCGTGCCTTTTCATGGCATGGACCATGCCTTTAAAGACTTTGATATATTTATTTCCTCGATAGAGGAAGAGCTGCAATTCAGACGGACCGGCTATAACGTTGATGATAAAAGGGAAAGGGCGGTACTCGTGAGTGTATCAACAGCATCCAGATATGAACAGGAAGACTCTATGGAAGAGCTTAAGGAACTTGCCGAGTCGAGCAACGTGATAGTACTTGACACTGTTCTTCAGCGAGCCAAAAACATCAACCCGAAATATCTGATGGGAAAAGGGAAAATTAAGGAACTGGTTATAAACGCGATGAACAAAGGGGCGACTATTATAATATTTGATCAGGACCTGAATCCGTCCCAGAGCAAGGATATCAGCGACATGACCGAGTTAAAGGTTATCGACCGTTCACAACTCATTCTCGATATATTTGCCAGGCGCGCACACAGCAGGGATGGAAAAGTCCAGGTTGAGCTTGCTCAGCTTCGCTACAGGCTTCCGAGACTTTCAGGCAAAGGAACAGCGATGTCAAAATTGATGGGCGGGATAGGGGGAAGGGGTCCAGGAGAGATGAAGCTTGAGGTGGACAGACGAAGGGTAAGGGAAAGAATAACATTGCTCGAAAAGCAGCTCAAATCACTTGGGCGTGCAAGAAAACAGAGGAAGTCCCGCAGGATTGCACAGGGCTTACCGATAATATCGATAATCGGGTACACGAATGCAGGGAAATCCACACTCCTTAATAATCTAACTCGCAGTAAGACCTTTGTGGAAAACAGAATGTTTGCTACACTGGATACTGCGAGCAGGAGGCTTAGATTCCCGAAAGAGAGGAATGTAATAATTACTGATACGGTCGGGTTCATCCGTGACTTGCCTAAAGACCTATTCTCGGCATTTAAGGCAACCCTTGAAGAGCTGGAAGATGCGGACCTGCTTTTACATGTGATAGATATTTCGAATCCCCGGTTTGAACAGCAGATCAGGTCAGTGGAGAAGATATTATCTGACCTTGGGCTGACAGGCAAGCCTGAATTACTGGTCTTTAATAAGGAGGACCTTGTGGACAGGGAAGTGGTCGAATCGATCAGTATGAGATTTGATGCCTTGCCGGTCTCGGCACTGAAACCCGAAACATTTCATGAACTGCTCTCAGCGTTAGAGCATAAAATCTGGCCTCAGTAATTTTTTGCTGGCTGAAAAATAATATAACTTTCTTAACTTACAACCTCTACCCTAACTCTGGCGGTCCCCTTTTTATAGAAGCCGAGCTTTTTTGCTGCGCCCATACTAAGATCAATAATTCTCCTGCCTGAGTTTGGATTATTTGAGCTCGGAAAAGGTCCCCGGTCATTGACCCTTACTATTATTGATCGATTATTACGAAGATTTGTTACTTTCACATTGGTTGGCAACGGCAAATACTTATGAGCCGCAGTAAGTGCGTAAGGGCTGAACTTTTCGCCGTTTGCAGTCATATGGCCTCCTTTTTTCCTGAGTGTCTCATGCCCGTACCATGAGGCTGTTCCAACTTCTTTATATTTTCTGGCCTTTGACACTGACATAGGATAGTACCTTTTTCCCTTAACAGTATACGGAGAGTTCTTTACACGACCCTGACGTATAGCTTCCTTAACAGGAAGGCCATCAATTGTCTCGATATGATCGCTCGTTAAGGGCCAGTTCATAGGGGCACGTGCAACCACAAAGGTAAATTCGCCTATACTGTAAATCAGTTTTGTGGTACCGGCAGTGAGTTCATAAGCTCCCTTTACAGTTCGAATGCTTCCTTTTACTGCCATTTTTGTAACCTTATAGGGAGTGGTAACTATTGAGCAGCCTGCTAAAACTGAAAGCGCAAAGAAAGAGATCATAATTGATTTAGAGCGATATTTCATTTAAATATATAATACATACAATAACCGATGCTTTGGTTATGAAATTAATAAAAAAAAAAGGAAACCGATTAAGCAGGATTACTCTGACCATTTCCCTTTACAATATTGAGTGCATGATCAGTTTCATTACTCTTTATTTCCTTCTGCAAAGTGAAATCATTGATAAGGTCCTGCAGTTGAAATACTAAGTCAGTTAATAACGTTGCAGCATCTGAAGACGTTTGAGCATTATCAGAAGTAAATTCTGATAATTTTGCTATAGATTCTATATTAATTGCTATTGTTTCTCCTGTAACAGACTGCTCCTCGGCAGTAGCAGCAATTTGTTCTATTTTGTGTGTAAAGTCATTTACGTTTACTGTGATATTCTGTAACGCATGTCCTGTTTCACCGGATTTCTCTAAGGCGTTTATAACAGTTTTACTCCAGTTTTCTAATGAATCAACTGTGTTACCTGTGTTTTCCTGAATCTTACCAATCCTGGTGCTTATTTCACTGGTTGCAGATGTTGTCCTTTCGGCAAGTTTTCTGACTTCATCTGCTACGACCGAAAATCCTCTTCCCTGCTCCCCTGCCCTTGCAGCTTCAATTGCGGCATTTAAAGCGAGCAGGTTTGTCTGGCCGGCAATTTCATCTATAACTTTTACAATCTCACTAATCTGCTCAGATCCATCTCTCAATTCTTCAACATTGTTAGCTGATTGTTTGACTGACTCTGCTATTTTATTCATACCCTCTGCAGTATTTGTAATTATATCTGAACTTTCAAAAGTAATATTAGCGGCATTTCTTGCAGCAGAGGCTGCATCTGAAGTATTCTCGGTCACAGTGACAAACGAAGAGCTCAGCTCTTCTGTTGCAGTGGCCGCTTGATTGGTTTGATCATACTGATCCTTTGCATTTTTCGCAATTTGTAATGATGATTCTGCAAGATTTTTTGAATTTTGCCCGAGTATAACGGTCAGTTCCTTTACTTTTAGAATCATATTGCTTAATTTTGAAACCGCCGCGTTGAAATGTAACGCCAATGTTCCGAACTCATCATGACTTGAGTCATTCATGAGGATGCTCAGGTCTCCATCCTCGAATCCTTTTGCGATCTTGTTGAGGTCTTTTATAGGTAATATAATCGAATGATACAAGTGAAATAATAGAAGAACTATTAATACAACAATGACAAAGACAGCAACAGAATTAATCAGCACGATTCGTTCTGCTATGGAGTCAGCTGTTTCAAGTGACTTGGCTGCCAGCAATTTAATTTTATCTAATAGTTTGCTGCCATCAGCTGACAATTTACCGAACCGGATCATAGTCTCATCATCTTCGATATTTATATCAGCAAGAGTTAAAAAAGATCGCGCATTATCCCTGATATTTATCCATTGTAAATCGAGCTTCTCATCGAGAAAAGAATCATCACCGTATTCCTCGTCGTGCGCCTTAATGGAATGATATGCCTCTTCAAACCCGGTAATATTTTCTTTTGTCAGCTGGATTGATAATGGTTCGCCTTCATCAATGACAACTTTATTTAATCCTCTGAATATTCCCTGCAGATGCATGGTGGCATCTTTAAATAAATATGCCTCATTTGTTTTATGCGAAACAATATGATTGCCATACCTGTTAAATAATTCCATGGCAATAAACAACATAATCAATACTGCCGATGCAATTTTTATTCTTGACTTTATCTGCATTTTCAGCCCTTTTTAAATATTTATAACGGATAAATACATCAAAAACTTTAGATGGTGCGTTATGTCTGATTTTTCATGAATATGAAAAGAAGAAAGGCAGCCAGGGGGGGCTGACTGCCTGAGGGGAGATGAAAGGTGATTTTCCACCTTTCATCAATAATAGTATCTATCTTAATCAAGAATAATTCTATTCAATAAACTATTTCTATGATATAAATCATACTGCACCCATCGAAATGACTGATTTAATAATTATGTCATAAATTTGGGCGGTTATAAGGCATCGAACCAGGAACCGGTAACAGGGAAGGTTACTTTTTATTGTAGTTTTGAAATTTAAGACTCAATATTTTATATATCAGTTTTGCTGTAAGGAAGTCAGGGGCCCTGTTTGCTGAAGGACAGAGTTCAACAACATCAAATCCGGTTATATTTCTACTCTCAGAAACAGTTTCCAGAAGGTTAAGCACATCATACCAGCCCAGCCCTCCGGGTTCGGGGGTGCCTGTAGAAGGCATTATGGAAGGATCAAAAACATCAACATCTATAGTTATGTAAACATTCTTAGAGAGTTTTCTGATGACCTGCTTCATCCAGTTTTTGGATTTTAGGATATTCATGGCATAAAAGATATTTTTCTCATTTATATTTTTTTGTTCGGAAGAGTCGATACTCCTGATGCCGACAGAGACGATGTTATCTGTAATTTCTTTTGCTCTTGCCATTACGCAGGCATGACTCAATTTATTGTCCTCATATGAATTGCGCATATCAGCATGAGCATCAAGATGCAGAAAGCTCATGTTGCTGAAATGAGACAGATGTGCCTTGATAGAACCAAGTGATACTGTGTGCTCGCCACCTAAAACAACTACGAATTTATTGTCAGTCAGGTATTTATCAACATTTACGTGGACAGCATTTATCATTTTACCGGAAGAACGGGCATGAAGTTCTTTCGCAGTATGGATACCGTTGAGATAAACTTCTGAGCTGGTTTCGATATCATAAAGCTCCATATGTTGCGAAGCTTCAATTATTGCACGCGGACCTTTTGCAGAACCTTTCATCCAAGAGCTTGTTCTGTCAAAGGCTACTGGCAAAACAGTGATAGACGAATTACGGTAGCCGGAGAACCTTGAGGCCAGACCACCGAAATTGTCCGGAATCTTTCTGGAGTTTTTGGGAACCGGGGACCGGGGATTAGACATTCTATCTGGCAAATGATTACTGGGTTAATATTCAAGCAGCATCACTGCGGCAGCGATCACTGTTGTCCATTTACCGTATTTATTGCCTTCAGCAGACTGGCATATATTGGTAGATTTGAATATGTATTTACTTGCATAATAAACCTGCTTCCTTGCATCCCATGCAAGATCCGGATCAAACGGAAGACCGAGTGTTGTGGCAAGCATTGTAGCGGCCAGATCTTCCGCATAATCGCCGGCTTTTTTCGCTGTTTCTCCGTATGAATGATGTTCTGAAATGTATCCGTAATTTTTCTTGTCCTTGGGAACTGCCAGACCAACAGCAGAAGAGATAAGCCTGTTTGGTTCATTCGTCTCATTTCTTGCCATCACGCAGTAAGTTATCTGTCCCGGTTTGATTAATTTAAGTCCTTTATCCACCGCGATGATTTTGCATTTAGGAGGGAAAATACTCGATACATATACGAGATTGCATTTCTCGATGCCGGCTTTACGCAAGGCTAACTCAAAAGAGGCCAGTTTGTCCTTATGGACTCCTGTACCTTTTGTAAAGAATATCTGTTTAGGAATTAGATCCATTGTTGCTGGGTAACATTATAATAAATCTTTTAGGTGAAAAAATATAACGTATAATCATGAACTTTTTCAAGTTCGATAAGATGAATGCTCCCGGTCTGTTGAATAAATTTCTGGAAAACACATAATATATCTCTATGATAGCGATTATTGATTATGGGATGGGAAATCTAAGGAGTGTTGAGAAGGGATTCCTGAAAGTTGGTGCAGATGTCAGGGTCACTAACAGACCTGATGATGTTGAAAACGCTGACGGCGTGGTCTTGCCGGGAGTCGGTGCATTCAGAGACTGCATGCGGGAGTTGACCAACCTGAATCTACTTGATCCCCTTGTTAATATTATAAAAAAAGGGAAACCGTACCTTGGTATATGCCTTGGGCTTCAGGTTCTGTTCAGTGAATCTGAAGAGTTTGGCAGGTGTAGTGGGCTTGATATATTTACAGGAAAAGTCGTTCGCTTTGAAAACGACGATCTGAAAATCCCGCAAATGGGTTGGAACGAGATTAATATAAAAAAAGATAACCCGTTACTTGCCGGCATACCTGATAAAAGCTTTTTTTATTTTGTCCACTCCTATTATGTTGCACCGGACGACAGTTCGATAATTTTAACAACAACTGACTATGGTGTAGAATTTACGTCATCAGTGTGGAAGGATAATGTATTTGCGGTGCAATTTCATCCTGAAAAAAGCCAGGCTCTTGGATTGCATATTCTTGAGAACTTTAATGATATAGTTACCAACCAACACACCTCGTAGGTGTGCACACCTACGAGGTGTGTTGGTTGGTTAAGCGGTCAATTCTTTTAGGAGTTCTTTGATACTTTTCTTGAAAACCGGGTGGATTTTGTCCGGCGCTATCTCTGCAAGCGGTCTTAGAACGAAAGTTCTATCTTTTATTCCCGGGTGAGGTATCTGTATATTATCCATATTAATAATCAAATTATCATATAGCAAGATATCGAGGTCGATAATCCTTGGGCCCCATCGGAATGTTTGAGTACGTCCAACAGCAGATTCGATATCTTTTAGCAGGTTTAATAAATCTTCCGGTTCACGGATTGTATCAATCTTAATCACCATGTTTATAAATTTTGGCTGGTCTTTAATTCCCCATGGTTCTGTTTCGAGCATAGTTGATCGTTTAAGTACATTAATGCGATTTTCTATTATAAGACTGATCGCATTTTCACAATTTCTTTTTCGATTGCCGAGATTTGAACCTAATCCAATATAAGCTTCAGACATAATATTTCTTCATGTAAAAAAATTTAATATGTAAATAAATCAATTTTATTATTGAGGCAAGGCAAGAAATAACTAATGGAATTGTGATCACTATTTTCTGGTCAGCCTCCATCTTTACGTTATTTACTGTCAGGATTTTTTTTATCACAGATGATATAATCTCATTATTATATTCGATACAATCCTGAATTTAAACTAAAAACAACTTTATTGTTTGTCGGTAAAAGAAAGGGGTCAATGATGAGTTGTTTCAATAGGTATTTATTATTTTCGGTGTCTGCTTGCCTATCCATTATTTTATTTGATTCTGTTGCATTCTCCCAGGATATGAACAGCCAAATTCTGCGTGCCTCATGGACAGGCGAGATTTATGTGGTGAGCAGGCTATTATCTGATGGTGCTGAACCGGATGCCAAGGACAGTGCCGGAAAAACGCCTTTAATGTATGCGTCATTTAAAGGATATACAAAGATAGTCAATATGCTGATAGAAAAGGGAGCTGATGTAAATTCAAAAACAGTGAAAGGGCAGACAGCCTTAATGGCAGCTGCCTTTGGAGGCGATCCCTGGATAGTGGAGAATTTATTGGATGCTGGAGCGGATCTAAATGCAAAAGATGCTCTTGGAGGAACTGCCTTGATGGACGCATCATTTAAAGGAAATGCTGATATAGTAAAAATTTTGCTTTCAAGAGGTGCGGATGTTAAGGTAAACGATACACTTGGAGGCACTCCCTTAATGGATGCATCATATGCGGGGCATGAGGACGTAGTAAAGTTATTGCTTGCAAAGGGTGCAGATGTTAATGCAAAGAACTCTAAAATGCAAACAGCGCTAATGGATGCTTCAGATCAGGGACATATAGAAGTGGTTAGACTGCTGATCGCAGGTGGCGCTGACCTGAATGTAAAAGACTCCAATGGCTTAACCGCTCTGATGGATGCAGAAAAAAGAGGGTTTAAGGAAATAGTTGATTTACTGAAAAAGGCCGGAGCTGTAAACTAAAAACAATAAATATTGTTTCCCTACAAAATCCTCCCGATCCTCTCAACCGCCTCTTTCATTCTTTTGACCGGAACGGTAAGGGCAAACCTTATATATCCTTCGCCGGATGCCCCAAAACCGTTTCCGGGAGTTGTCAGGATACCCGCTTTATTCAAAAGAAGAGAACTGAAATCCATTGATGAAAATCCTCCTGGGCATTTTACCCAGAGGTAAAATGTTGCTTTAGGCCTGTTTGCCGAGATGCCAAGTTTCGTTAAACCGTTATATAAAATGTCCCTTCTTTTCTGATACATATTTCTTATCTTTTTAAGCTCCGAATCTTTAGTCCGCAGTGCTACTATTCCTGCCTCCTGAATCGCCTGAAATATTCCTGAATCAATATTTGTCTTGATTTTACCGAGTCCAGCGATAGCATCGCTGTTCCCTGCAGCAAAACCAATCCTCCAGCCGGTCATCTTGTAAGTCTTTGCAAGGGAATGGAATTCTATCCCTACGTTTTTTGCACCCTGGATTTGAAGAAAACTCAAAGGCCTTTCATTGCCAAAATAGATTTCTGAATATGCTGCGTCGTGGCAGATGATAATGCCATGTTTTGCCGCAAACTCAATTAGATCTTTAAAAAATGCCTTGTCTGCGCAGGCAGCGGTCGGGTTATTCGGATAATTGATAAACATAAGCTTCGCTTTTTTCAAGATTGATCCGGGGATCTTTTTCAGGTCAGGAAGATAGTGGTTCTTTTCAAGAAGCGGCATTTCATAACTTCTTCCCCCTGCAAAAAGCGCGGCAACAGGATACACAGGATAACCCGGAGAAGGTGCAAGTAGATAATCTCCCGGATTAATA